>JAHLFN010000019.1 GCA_018883725.1 Candidatus Fusobacterium pullicola
TTAAATCTGGTAAATGATGTTGCTAAACGTTTATCTGATGCTTGTTTTGAAGATAGTGTATTTATAAAATATAATATAGCAAATGGTGTTAATGTAAAAACACCAATAAAAGAAGAGAAAATAAAAGAGTGCGGAGTAATGGTTTTAAAAGGAGAAAATAAAGAGTTAATTGAGAAAATAAATAATGGTTTAGTTAACTTAAAAGCAAATGGAGTATATGATAAAATTATTGCTAAGTATTTAAATAATTAACAGATTTAAAAGAAAAAAATAAAAATTTCAAATTATATTATAAAATTAGTTAAGATTATGAAAAATAGCCAACTTTCATAATCTTTTTTTTATTCTCTGTTTTATCATATATATATTAAATTTATCATATATATTAAAGCTTGACTTTTTTTTTTTTTTGATACACTAAGTAAGTCGAAATAAGATTATAAAAAAAAATACAAAAAAATTTACATGGTATATGAGAGGGCATATTTTCAATTGGGAATTACTTTTGAAATTTAAAAAGGTGGGAGTGATAAAAAGCGTGAAAAAACAGTTGATTATTTTTTTCCTTTTTGTTTTTAACTTGTTAAGTTATTCCAAAATATATAAAAGTGAAGTTGTAAATATTTCAACAAATGAAAGCTTGATTATTGGAAAAACAAGTAGATTAAATTTTAATATGGTTATGCAAGTAGAAGGTGAAAATATTACACAGGATGATTTTTGCTCTTTTTTTAAGGAGCAAGGGAATGATTTTGTAAAAATTAGTAACTTAGAAATAAAGAATAATAAGTATAAAAAAAGAGGGAATAATATTTATTTTTCAGAAATAAATGATCGTTTAAGTGAAAAGTTAGAGTTACCTATTACAGGAACGCTTATATTTAACTGGAACAAAAATACACGAAGTGTTGTCAATAGAATAGAGGAAATAAATATAGGATATGTTAATAGCGAACAGAACCCTATCCTTTTGTCTATAAATCTTTCAGATTTAGATCCAATTGCAAATATAAAGGTTGAAGTTATTGATGATATGGACTTGGGAACTGTCTTTTCTGGAGAAAAATTAAGTACAAAGAATGTAAATAGTAATGGAACTCCAGCTAAGATAAGAATAGAGGGAGAGAATAATAAAAAAATTAAAATAAGCATTCCTGAAAGTATGAGTATTGTCAATAGTAAAAACGATACCTTAGCTGTTAAATTAGGGTTTAGAGAGAATAATAGCAATGTTTTAGAAAAGACTTTAAATAGTAATACTGGAAAAATTAAAGATGACCAAACTATTATTCTTGATGATGTTTTAATAGACGGAGAGTGTCAAAGTAATAAAAATAGTAATGGGACATATGAGGGTAGTTTTGTAGTCAGAGTTGAATACTGTTTAGATAGTTAAAAAAGGGAGAGAAAGATGAAAAAGATTATAGTAGGGATATTTATAATATTAACAACTATTACAAATGCAATAAGTTTTACTGTTTATCCAACGAGATTTGAAATTGATTCAAAATCAGTAGGTATTTATGAGGCAGAGGTAGTGAATAATACAGAGGAGCCATTAAGAGTAACTATGTATACTGAAGAGGATGATAATTTTGGAAAGGAACATAATATTAATGAAAATATTGTGGTAGTTCCTAAAAATATTGCTTTGAAGCCAGGAGCTTCACAAACAGTAAGATTTAGATTTAAACCAGATAAAAATAAAACAGATGGAGAGTATAAATCTAACATTATTTTTAAGGAGATTCCTCTAGATATAAAATCAGTAAGTAAAGCAGAAAATAATGAGAATATGACAAGTAATGTTAGATTTATTACTGAAATGGCTGTACCTGTTTATGCTTTGGGAGATAATTTAATTAGAGAGGGAGAATTAAAAAATATTAAAATAAATATACAGGGTTCAGTCATGAATATCGAGGCACAAACTGTTTCAAAGGGAAACAGCAAAATAGAGTTTTCATACTCAATAAAGGAAGTAAATGGATCATATAAAACTGATGGAATACTTGGATATAGTTTAAGAAATGGGGAAAGTAAGATTTCAACTTCTATACCTTTAGAAGAAAAACTAAAAGGAAAGAAGTTAGAGATAAAAATCTATGATACACAAAAAGAATATTACAAAAACAAAGTAAACTTTTAAAATTTAAGGAGGAAGAATGAGAAAAACATTATTATTATTAGGAGCATTAGGAGTATTTGCATCTTTATCAGCAGCAAACGATATTGATGTATCAGGAAACCTAGAGATAAAAGCTGAGGTTGTTACTCCACTAAAATTAACTTTAAGTCCATTAGATTTTGGAATTGTAGCACAAGGAGGAACTAAAACAGCTTCAAATCCAGGAGCAATCAAAATAGAAGGACAAACAGGAAGAAACGTAAATATTTATTTCACATCAAATGGAGTAGATAATAACTTACTTGCAAATAATGTAACACTAAACCATGAAAGAGTAGAAGGGCAAACAATAAATTATGTACCTGATGTTACTCTTAACGGACAAAGATTAACAAATCAAACAATCGCTTTAAGTTCTGGAATTGCAGAGTTAAAAGTTGGAGGAAGCGTAACAGCTGCTTCTGATGCTGCAATAGGAAATTATAATACTGATGTTGTTGTAAGAGTAGCTTATAACTAATAGATATTTTTGGAGGTTATCATGAAAAAAAGTTTATTAATATTAGGATTATTAGCAGTTTGTGGAATAGCAAATGCTGCCGATACTACAATGGATGTTACTGCTAAAGTTGTAGGAAGTGCTTTAGAAGTAAATACAACTGCAGTAAATTTTGGAGAAATTGCTAGAAATGCAACAAAATCTCAACCAGATACTCCAGGAAGAGTTTCTATATCTGGAGATGCAAATAGCCGTGTATCTGTAACTATATTAAATACTTACAATGGAACTGCTGATGGAGCAGTTGTTTTATCAAGAGTTGCTGACCCAAGCGACTATAGAAAGTTAACATATACTCCTTACTATACAGTAAACGGAACACAAATAACAGCTGGTGAATTACAACATACAGGTATAACACTAGATGGAAATGGAAGTAAAGAGATTAATGTAGCAGGAACTTTACAAGCTCCTCAAAACATAGAAGTAGGAGATTACTCTGCTCAAATGACGATTAAGGTAGCTTATAAATTACAATAAAGGTAATTTGGCATAAAAAGCAGTAGTCTTACTACTGCTTTTTATCCTAAAAAGACTAAAGGAGACATATGAGACAAATATTATTATTAACATTGTTATCTATATTTTTTAGTAAAACTTATAGTGAAGAGGCTTTGGTTAGAGTAAGTGCTAAAATTTTAATTCCATTAAAAGTTGAGGTTACTCAACATTTAAATTTTGGAGATATATTTAAAGGCGGAAAAAATTTTTCTGCTAAAGATACTGGAGAGTTAAAGGTAAGTGGAAATGGTAGAGTTAGACTCCTTTGGAAAGATAGTTTAAATACAGAATATCAATCTATAGAAAAGGGATTGAAAGTAGCTTTAAGTAATAACAAAGGGAATAGCTTTAATGTAACAGTTTCTCCAACTTCACTTGGAAATTTACACGATTTTACTGTAACGGAAAATAATGATAAAATTGTGAAGATAGGTGGAAGGATAGATTCGTTGGATAAATCTTTACCAGAGGGAGACTACAGTGGAAGTATTCTTATTAGAGCAGAGTATTTAAATGATTGAGTTTAATATTGGGAATATATGTTGAATTATAAAAATTATGGAAAAAATATTAAGTAGAGTTTTTTTGAAATTAAATTAAGTAGAAATAATATGATTAATATAATTTATACCTTTATTTAAAAAATTTTGAAAAAATTTTAAGGATTGCTAGAAAAAATCAGCTTTACTACCTATCTATTTATTCCATTATTAAATAATTAAATTTTTAATTAGTAAAATAGGGAGACTGATATTATGAAGTATCAAATAAAAAATTTAAAGATAGATGAAAAGAGTGAGAATAAAGTTAGCTAGTATTGTATTGGTTTTACTGCTAGCTCTTGACGTAAAAACCTATTCCCAAATTGATACTGAATCCCTAGAAACAACATATATACAGATAAGAGTAAAGAAATTAAGAGATGATTTTTTTGAAGTAAAATACAATTTTTCTACTGATGAATACTATATTGGATTAAATACTCTTTTCTATTTATTAGAAATTTTTACCTTGGATATAGACAGTGCAAAGCGAGAAGTATCAGGAAATTTAGATGGTAAAAAGATAGATGTTAGATTTCCTGTTGATAAAAGCTTTGAAATGAATGGAGAGTTATATGTTGCTCCGGAATTATTAAAAGAATATTTAAACTTCTCACAAGTGAGTTACAACCCAAATATACTTTCTTTGGAATTACAGCCTAGTTTTACTTTAGCTTATGAACAAAGAGAAAAAGGAAAACTTGAGAGAATGCGTTTGGATAGAAAAGCTGGAGAAAAGGTTAAAAATTATAATTATGAGATGAAAGGGAAAATTTTAAGACCAGGTCTATTAAAATTAAACTATTCAATTCCCAATATTGATGAGCAATATTATTATTTAGATTATGAGTATGGGACAGAGCTTCTATATGGGCAATATTATATGAATGGAACCATAAAGCCAGAGAGTGAAATAGGGGATGTCAAGTTAGTATACTCTAATTTTTGGAAAAATAATACAATTACATTGGGAACTTACTCACCACAAACTCCAAATTTTATAAATCTATCTTCTAATCTGATTGGAGTTAATATAAATGCTGATTCAACCTATGCTAGAAAAGAAAACGGAGTAACCATAATAAAAGGAGAGGCTTTAAATGCTGACTCTGTTGAGATTTATAGAAATAATATACTTATAGATTACGTATCTGTAATTAATAATCAATTCCAATTTGAAATAAATGATGGAATATTAAATTCAGATTATCTCTTAAAAATATATCATAATGATGGAAAGATAGAGGAAAGATGGGTTTATTCTTTAGGAGATGAAGAAGCATTAGAAGCTGGAAAAAGTAAATTTATTTTACAATTAGGTAAAAATAGAAATGATAGTAATTATCAGAATATAGTTGGAGGATATTATGGAATTTCTGATAATATAACTGTTGGTAGTGAGTTTTATAATTTGAAATTAGATACAGAAGAAAATTTTAATTTTTTAGAAAATACTATTCTATTTAAGAGTCACGGTTTAAGCTATCCACTTTTAATAAATTATAAAAATTATTATATATTAGATGATAACGAGCTTTCACAAGAAATAGCAATACTCCAAAAATTTCATAATTTCAATTTAAAGTTTGAAAGAGATGAGTATTCAAGTATTATTACTCAGAAAAATAATACAAAGCATTCAACTTCTTTTTCGATTAATACTTCTCGTTGGAATACATCTTTTGATATCGGAATACAAAAGAAAAGAGTAATAGAAAATGGAGATAATGAAGTAGACCAAAAAAGTCTTTATGGTGCTATTTATTCATCAATACTTTCACCTGTTTCTTTAAACTTAAAGGTTGAAAAAATTCTTACTAAAGGAAGTGAAGCAACTATTTATAGCCCCTCAATAAGTTTTTCTAGGGGAGTTAATGTCATTTTAGATGGAATAATTGAAAAAAATAAAGATGAAGTAACTCAAAATTATACCTTAAAAATTGGAAAAAGACAACTTCCTATAATAAAAGATAAGATTTATGGAGATTTAAATTTACAAGTTGAATATGATCATAAATATAGAGAATTTAAGTATGGAATATCTTTTAATATAGAACTTGATAGTTTTATGAAAATGGCTTTTAGAAATACTGTTGTTATTGATGAAAATAAAGAGATAGGAAGAACATCAGGGGTTAATTTAGGAAAGGTTATAAATTTAAGCAATCCATTAGAAGAGATAAGTAATAATGCTGGAGTAAATGATTTTATTATTCAAGGGCATATTTTCTTGGATAAAAATGGAAATAGTGTATTTGATAATGATGATGAACCTATTGAAGGAGCTTCTATAGAGGTTGAAAATTACAAAGCCGTATCTAAAAATAATGGCTTCTATCTTTTAAGTGGTACTTCAGATAAAGATATTGTCACATTAAAAGTCAATAGAAAGAGTATTGATATTATGCAAAAAAATACAAATGGTGATGTTAATATAAAAGTTAAAAATTCAAGAAGTATAAATATAGATATACCAGTAGAGACAGTTTCTATGATTACTGGAAACATTTGGAATACAGATGACTTTGTTGAAAAAAAATTCACACAAAATATAGCTAGTACAGTTATTATTCTTGAAAAAAATGGGGAGCTTTATAGAGAGATTGACCCAGAGTTTGATGGAATGTTTTTCCTTGATGATATATCCCCTGGAAAGTATAAATTGAAGTTTACATATATAGGAACTGAAAATGTTACTTTCCAACCAGACGAACTAGATGTAGATATCGTATTGGAAAATCCGTATGAAGGTTTATATTTAGATTCATTAGATACTAAGATGGTATTGAAAGATATCGAAAATGTTGAGGAAACAGAAACTGACGATATAGATAATATTGTAGATGAATTTAACGATTTAATAAATTTTGATTAAATTTATAAAGGAGGAAAAATCGAAGTTGCTTAAATTATTTCAAATAAAAAAAATAAGTATACTTTTTTTAATTTTAAATTCTTTTGTTTATGCTAAAAGTTTTGATATAGCAGAAAAGATACAGAAAGATGGTATCGTTTATAGAAAAGGGGAAGAAAAAGCTTTTACAGGAGCTTTTATAGGAGACGGAATATATGAAGAGTATAAAGATGGGATAAAGAATGGAAAATTTATTGGAAAAGTCACTATTGAGAAAAATATCTACAATTATGAAGGAGTCTATATCGAAGGAGTAAAAAATGGTGAATGGAGAATAAGATATCCAGATGGAAAGATAAAGGCTATTCTTAATTATAACTATGATTTACCAAGAGGACAGTGGACATATTTCTATGAAAATAATCAAATAAAAGGATATGAGAATTTTAATAACGGAGTTATTTATGGTGAGAGTATTTTCTATCAAGAAAATGGAAATATTCTTAAAAGAGGAACCTATAAAAATGGACTGATTGATGGAGAGTTAGTTCTATATAGAAAAAATCATAACTTAGATTCTATTGTAAATTTTTCTGTTGGAAATTTAGATGGAAAGATTGAGGTATATTCACAAAATAATATTCTTCAGCTACAAGGAAGTTATAAAAATAATAAAAGGGATAACCTGTGGAAACTTTATTATAATAATGGAGATTTAAAAATGATAGTTTCTTACTCTCATGGCTTAAAAAATGGAAGAATGGTAATTTATGGAAAAGCTGGAGAGATAGTACAGACAACAATATATAAAGATAATAATGAAATTGATAATACAGGACAAATTATCTTGAAAGGTCCAGCTGAAGTAGAAGATAATATAGCTAATCGATATCAAAAATTAGTTTATAGTTTTGAGTATATGAAATATAATAAAGCTTTAAATGACTTAAAGTAATAGGAGACAGCATATGAAGAGAATATTAGTTATTTTAGTAGTAGTTTTATGTAGTACTAATTTATTTGCTCTTAGTTTTTCTATAGCACCTACAGAATTTGATATATCTTTAGATAAAAATCAATTACATGAAGCTTACATTATGAATAATACTTTTTCTCCACTGAGAATAGAGATATACAAAGAAGATGTAAAAGGATATGAAGATAAGAGTATAACAGAGGATATAATAATATTTCCAAAGATTATATCTATTCGTCCTGGAGGAAAACAATTAGTCAGATTCAAAGTAAAGCCTAATCCCTCAAGAGAAAAAGGGGTTTATAGAAGTTTATTAGTTTTTAGAGAGAGTCCAAACAATGTAAAAACAATTTCAAAAAATGAAAATGGAAATTTTGAAACAAAATTAAATTTTATAACAGAGATTGCAATTGGAGTAAAAGGAGAAAAGAAATGAAAAGAGTTTTATCAGTATTATTTTTTCTAGTAGTTAATTGTATAGGATATAGTTTAAACTTTAAATTATATCCAACAAGCTTTAATTTAGATATAAATAAAACAAGTGTAAATGAAGTAACAATCATAAATGAGACATTAAATCCATTAAGAGTTACGATATATCCTGAGAAAGATATTGAGTTTGGAGAGGATTACAATTTAAATAATAATATCACAATTGTGCCTAAAAATATATCTTTAAAACCAGGGGGATCACAAGTTGTTAGATTTAGAATAAAACCTGATGCTACTAGAAAAGTAGGAGAATTTAGAAGTTATTTAACATTTAAGGAGATATTACCTGAGATAAAAACAACTGCAACTACAAATGCAGATGGATTAATGAGTAATATTCAATTTATAACAGAGCTATCTATTCCGGTTTCAGCTTCTGGAGATTCTTTAGTGGTAGATGGAAGTGTAAAAAATGTTAAATTAAAATATAATGGAGGAAACTCAATATTAACAGCTACTCTTACATCAAAGGGAAATACAGCTATGAGATTAAATTATGATTTAGAAGTAATTGGAAAAAATATAAAAAGAACAGGTTCTATAGGAAGTAGTAAAAGAGAGGGAGTGTCAGAATTAAAGACACCAATTGAATTAGGTAAGAAGTTAGATGGAAGTAAAGTAAAATTAATAATCAAAGATCAAAATGGTAAAGAGTATTACAATAATACTTTAATATTACAATAATTTATTTAGCTATTATATTGAGTAGAAAAGTCACTTGCTGAAATTTCAATATAACTTCTCATTGAGAAAAAATATTCGCTTGGTATTTTGCGATATTTTCTACTTTCTAAGGGAATCCAAACTCTATGAGAACATGATTGAGAACATTCTTTATCATAACAACGATAATTTATCCTATTTTGATGTTTATTATAACCGTTTCGATTATCAGCAATGAGATAAATAGGGGTATTTAAATCAGCAAAGATAGGGGCTATTGTGGAAATTAATTTTCTTAAAATAGGACTGTCATGATGATTCGCTGGAGTAAAGTCAAAAGATATAGGCAAAATAAAAGGATAAACGATACTCAAAGTATGAATTTTAATCCCTAATTTGCCATTGAGGTATTTATTGTAAGAATATATAGTTCCTTTTGGATATAAATCATCAGTAGCAATAGGTTTAGAATCTAAGGAAAAAATCCGCATAATCCAATTAAATCTTTAGATAAATCAAGTTTCGGACTATGTGAAGAGTAAGAAAAAGAACTTCTAAATTACATAAAAAACCTCCAAAGATGATGTTTTTATAGAATACACGATTTTGGAGGAAAAGTAAAATGAAAAAAATTTTAATTTATAAGAGTTTTAATAAATTGAATCAACAATTTAGCTATTATATTTTTAGGGGGGAAATTTTGAAAAATATATTTATTTTATTCTATCTATTAGTAAGTACTTTACTACTGGGAGAAAATATAACCATATCATATCCTAAAAATAAGATGAGTTATCATTTTTATAAAGATTTAACAACAAATAAGTATTCTGGAAACTATGCTTATTTATTTAATGAAATAAATAAAGATAATAGATATGAATTTAAATATGAACTAGAAAATGATGTGTATAATGAAGATATTCAGATTAGAAAGATTGGAAGTTTTAGTACAAACTACTATTATCTTGAAACTCCATATACACAAAAAGTTTTTATAATAGGAAATGATGATGTAAATATAGATGATATTAAAAATAAAGAGCATTTACGAATAGGATGTTTAGGGCTTGGAATTGAAGATTTGAAAAGAGTTCAAACTATATATAATTTAAAAGCTTATGAAACAGTTACGTTTTTTAGAAATGAAATGGATGCTATGTATGCTTTAAAAAATAGTAAAGTTGATGTTCTTTTTATATTAAATTTTAAAAAAAATAACAAATTTGATGGACAAATTTTAGGAGTTGCTAATCTAAGAGAGTATATAGGGATTAGAAAAGATCAAAGTGAATTACTAGATAGAATAAAGCCTCAATTAGATTTATTGTTCGAAAATAATGATAAGTTATTAAAATTAAATATGAAAAATAAAGAAAATTATTTAAAATATCTTTATGCTGATTTAAATGATTATGAAGAGATAAGAAAAGAGTATAAAAAGTTAAAGGTATTGGTACCAAATAGAAATTATATTCCTTACTATAAAGAAAAAAGATTCAAAAAAATTGGAATAGTACCATTTATTATGAAGAATATCGAAAATTTTTTAGGAATTCCTGTTGAATATGTTTTTTCAGAAGATGAGGATTGGGATATAAAGGCAGTGGATTTTTCTAATAATGATAAGAGTATAAGTAAAGAGTACTATAGAACAAAAATAGTAGGAATTAATCACATATATGATAATAAAATTACAAATTATGATCAATTAGATGATTTAAGAATTATAAAGTTAAAAGGAATAAATTTAGATACTCTCTTAAAAAAAGTTAAGACAAAGGAAATTATTGAGGTTGATTCATTAAAGGAAGCGTTTAAACTATTAAAGGATAGAGAGGGGGAT
This sequence comes from Candidatus Fusobacterium pullicola, assembly GCA_018883725.1. NCBI lineage: Bacteria > Fusobacteriati > Fusobacteriota > Fusobacteriia > Fusobacteriales > Fusobacteriaceae > Fusobacterium > Candidatus Fusobacterium pullicola. The sequence goes on from JAHLFN010000019.1 coordinate 10,562, forward strand.
ATTCTTATAGGACCTTATTCTCTATTAAATAGTTATATGAACACTTATAATTATAATAAATATTTTAAACTTTCTCTATCGCAATTTGAAGTAGTAGTTGAGATGACTTTTAAAGATGAGAGATTAAAGAATATATTAAATGACCTGCTTCAAAGTTATTCCGTTGATGAGATAGAATATGTTTCAAATAGGGCTATACTTTTAGATAAACCAGTGAATATTTGGTTGATTATAACAGATATATTAGTGGTTGTTTTTATCATATTTAGTATAACTTTTATTAGAAAGCATATAATTAAATGTAAATTGAATGAGTTTTTAAAACTATTTATAAAAATAGAGGATATAAACTTAATGAAGGACGAACGTTCTTTATATCATATTCAAAATGTGGCAAAAATTTCAAAACTTATTGCTCAAGAATTAAAGTTTAGTAAAAGAAGGATAATTACAATTGAAAAATTGGGACTTTTACATGACATTGGTTTAATTTTTATTCCAAGTAAAATTATTTTAAATAAGAAAATAGGAACTTTATCTGAGAGGGAAGAAGAGATATTCAGAGAACATATACAATTGGGAGAGCTTTTATTAAAAGGAATAGGAATAAGAGCAAGAAAAAGAAGGATAATTGAATACCATCATGAAAATCTTGATGGTAGTGGTTATTTAGGGATTTCAAGAGAGCATTTACCTATTGAAGCAAGGATTTTAAGGATAGCTGATATGTATGATAGAATAGTGGGATGGCAAAATAACTCCCATGAGAAAGCAATGGAGTTTTTAGAAAAATATAAGAATATATATTTTGACGAGAGATTAGTAGATATTGTATCTGGATTAGAAAAAGAGTTAAAAGCTATATATACTTATGAAAATCAAAATAAGGATAATGATAGATTATTAAAGGAATTTGGAGATATTTTAACAAAATAATTGATAGAAAGAAGGTAGAAAATTGATAAATATTATAACTAGATTTTTAATTTTTTTTACAATTACTACATTTAGTTTTTCTATTTATGAAGATGAAATTAATGATTTATTTAGTCAAGAGGTTGTTGAAAAAAGTAATAAATTGATTATAGAACAAGAAGTAAAGGTTGAAACAATAGACCCAATCAAATTAAGAGATACTTATTCTAGAAGAGCTATGCAATATTTTTATGCTCAATTATTTCGTTTTAATAAAAACGGTGAGATTGTTCCTTACTTACTAGCAGAGTATAAGTATAATGATAATACAGAACTTTACTGCAAATTGAGAGATGATATATATTTTTCAAATGGTGATCCAATAACTTCAGAAGATGTTAAATCATCAATTGAAAATTTCCTAAAAAATGGATATATGAATAATTTGTATGCTTCTATTAAACAGGTTAAAGTTATCAATAATAAGGAGTTTTTAATAATTTTAAATTATCCAGATTATGATTTAAAAATTGGATTAACTAATCCGTCGATGTCAATATTAAAGAGAAAAGATGGAAAAATTCTTACTAGTGGTCCTTATAGTATAGAGAGATTTGATAACAGAAAATTAAAACTTAAGAAAAATGAATATTATTTTGAAGATGATATTCCTTTTGAAAAGATGGATATAAAAGGAGAGTTAAGTAGTTATCAGAGAGTTATTAACTCTTTAAATATACCAAACTATTATTCTTATGACTTATATCAAGAGGATGTTGATAAGGCTAAAAAAATAGGATACTTAAAAGATAAAGAAGTAAGTAAAGATTCAATATTTGATATAATATCCTTAATTTTTGGAAATGAGAGAGAATATTCTCTAGAAGAGAAAAAAGCATTGGAATCTTTATTAAATCGTGATGCTACAACGATATATCCTAAGGATTTATTTGATATAAAAGTCTCTGCTTTAGAAAAAAAATATAGCAAGGAAGAGGCTGTTCAACTTCTTAAAAAAAGTGGGATATTCAATGAAAAAATTAAAATTATGTGTTTGAATACTATTCATAATAGAAACTATGTTCAATATGTAGCTTATAATTTAACTGAGAATGGATTAGATGTAGAGGTTGAAATTTATAATCTAGAGAAATTTTTAACTAAATTAAGAACAAAAGACTATAATATAGCATTATACAATGTAACTATGAATAAGGCATATCCTTTAACAAGTCTAGAAAAAATAATAGTTGGAGAAATTATTGCACCTGAATTAGAAGATGCATTACTTCCATTTTTCCAAATGTATAAAAATGAAAAAAATAAAAATAATAGAGCAAGGTTAATAGATAAGATATTTTACTTAATATATAGCAGTAGGTATATTATCCCAATAGCTCACCAGCAAACATATATTATAAAAAACTTCTAATAAAGTTATTGAAGTAAAAATAAAAAATAGAAAACTCAGAATAACCTAAAATAGGTAGTATTTCTGGCTCTTTGTCAAATGGTGTTGGTAAAAAAACAAATAAATTTTATATGGCTCCAGTGGGTTACACTGGAGTTATTTAGTTACCAATAATTTATTAGTTATTAAAATTCTTGCTCTGAAGTGATAAAAATTTTTATAACCATAAGCACTTCTTTTTTAGGTACCAACACCAAAAATTATACACCCACTTTTTATTCATAATTTAGAACAGGAAATAATCTATATTTTTTTATTAAATATAGTGATAGTAGATATTTAATAAAAATTTAAAACTATTGGGGAGTAGTATTGGAAGAGTTTTGATTTATAGTAATATCCATTTTATTTGTAGGTAGTTTTATATTATTTTCAGCTAAGTAGTCTTTAAGATTATTCATAACTTCCCAGTAAACTTGCCAATAATTTTCATTTTTAGTCCAACCTTTTAGAGCGATATTGATAAATCCCTCTTCGTAGGACTCCACATGGGAAACTATTGGAGGATCATCAATAACTAAAGGGTTATCTTTTAATAATTTCTCTAAAGATTCTCTAGCTATTTTTAGATTACAATCATAGGATACCCGAATAACAAATTTTAATCTTCTAATAGGTATTTTTGTGTAATTAATAATTTTATTTGATATTATTACTCCATTGGGAACAATTATTAAATCTCCATTATAAGTTCTTATAGAAGTTGAAAAGACATCTATTTCATAAATGAAACCAACTTCCTCATTGATATTAACCTCATCTCCTACTTTATAAGCTTTGAATACAAGAATAATAATTCCAGCAGCAAGGTTGGAAAGATTATCCTTTAAAGCAAGTCCTACTCCTATTCCTAAAGTACCAAAGAAAGCTACTAAACTACTTCCTTTTATACCCAGTATTAAAAGACAGATTGTAATTAAAAAAAGATGAATTCCTATATTTAGGATAGATTTAATAAAACTTTTTAAAGATTGATTTCTAATAATCTCCTCTTTATTTTTAGAAAGTACAGGAGATAATTTTTTTATAATTCTAGTAGCTATATAATAGATTAGGACACAAGCTATTAGTTTCATCATAAAAATAATAAAATCAGCAAAAAAATTCAATAAAACTTGCTTTCCAAAAATTTTTTTAAAAAGCTCATTAATAAATAAGTATGTATGTTCTAACATTAATTCAACTCCTTTTTTTGATAAGAATATTATACTAAAAAAATAAGTTTTATAAAAGAAAATCTTAAAAATTCCAAGTTAGATAGGAGAAAGTGATAATAAAATATAATTCTAGTTCTATTTTGATAAGAAAGATACGAACAAAAAAATAAAAAACACCTGTTATAAAACCTAGAAAAAATAGGATATATTCTCTTTAAAAAGGGAACAAATATTAAAAATAATTGTTATCTACACAAAATGGGGATTTAGTAGTATCATTATTCTATAAATAAGATGTCGGGAGGGATTTATAATGAAGAGATTAGCAATGGCACTACTACTATTTTCAACAATGGCGATGGGGCAAGAGGTTAAAGAACCTAGAGATATAAAAATTGGAGTTACACAAATAATGGAGCATCCAGCTCTTGATTCAGCAAGAGTAGGATTTGAAAAAGCCTTAAAAGATGGAGGATATGGAGAGGCAAAAATAGATTATCAAAATGCTCAAGGGGATTTTGGAACAGCTCAAATGATAGCAAACTCTTTTGTACAAGGAAAAAAAGATATGATATATGCTATATCTACTCCTAGTGCTCAAGCAGCTTATAATGTTACAAAGAAGATACCAATACTTATCACAGCAGTAACAGATGCTAAGGCGGCTGGTTTAGTAGGAGAGAATATTACTGGAACAAGTGATGCTACTTCAATCTATAAACAGTTAGAAACAATAACTAAGGTATTACCAAAAGCTAAAAAAGTTGGAATAATCTATAATACAAGTGAACAAAACTCGCAAGTACAAGTTGCAAAGGCTAAAGAGGAGAGTAAAAAGCTTGGATTAGAGATTGTAGAAGTTGGAGTAACAAACGTAAACGATATGGCAATGGGGCTTGACTCACTACTTGATAAGGTAGATGTACTATACACACCAACAGATAATTTAGTTGTTTCAGCTACACCACTTGTACTAGATAAGGCTAATAGAAAAAATGTACCAGTGGTTGGTTGTATTGAGGAGCAAGTTATTCAAGGGGCTTTGATTACTGATACTATTGATTATGAAAAATTAGGATATCAAACTGGAGAGATGGCTATAAGAGTTTTAAAAGGTGAGGAACCTAAAAATATGCCAGTTGAAACATTAAAAGATACTCAACTTATAGTAAATAAAAAGGCAGCAGAAAAATATGGAGTGGACTTAGGAGCTTTAGAGGGAGCTAAGTTATATTAAGAGAGGTAGAGAGAGATGTTATTAGGAACTATTGAACAGAGTTTTATATTTGCAATAATGGTATTGGGAGTCTATATCTCATATAAGGTATTGGATTTTCCAGATATGACGGTAGATGGAAGTTTTCCATTGGGAGCAGCAGTGAGTGCGGCACTGATAATAAAGGGGGTAAATCCATTATTAGCTTTAGTTGTGGCTATGTTAGCTGGAGCTATAGCTGGGCTTATTACAGGAATGATTCATGTAAAACTAAAGGTAACTAATCTACTTGCTGGAATTATAGTTATGACAGGGTTATACAGTGTAAATTTAAGAATAATGGGGAAATCAAATATACCACTTTTTATGTCAAACCATCTATTTAATGGAACAGTACCAGCGATAGTAGTTATAGTAATCTTTCTATTAGTTGTAAAATTTGCAATAGATTTCCTATTAAAAACAAAATTTGGATTTGTTCTAAAAGCTCTAGGAGATAATGAAAGTTTGGTAACATCTTTAGGACTTGATGGAAATAGAATAAAGCTTTATGGGCTTATGATAGCCAATAGCTTGGTAGCCTTATCAGGAGGAATACTTGCCCAATATCAAGGGTTTGCTGATGTAGGTATGGGAACAGGAACTATTATAACAGGACTTGCTTCTATAATAATAGGTGAGGCTGTAATAGGTAAGAGAAAATTTATAAAAGCTACGACTATGGTTATAATAGGAACTTTAATATATAGAGCAATAATAGCTCTATCTTTAAAACTAGGAATGAATGCTAGTGATTTAAAACTTATAACATCTATATTGGTAGTAATTATTATCTACTTAAAAATTAAAAAGGAATCATTGAGAAAAGGAGGAGTTGTAAATGCTTAATATAAAATCTATTGAAAAGAGCTTTGTTACTGAATTGGGAACAGTGAAAAAAGTATTTAGAGGGTTAAATCTTCAAGTTGAAAAGGGAGATTTTATCTCAATAATAGGGAGTAATGGAGCAGGTAAATCAACACTTCTTGATACAATTACAGGGAATATCGTAGTAGATAAGGGAAGTATAGATATAGATGGAAGGGATATTACAAAGTTACCTAAATATAAAAGAGGAAGTTTTATCTCTAAAGTTTATCAAAATCCCTCTATGGGAACAGCTCCATCTATGACAGTGTTTGAAAATCTATCTATGGCAGATAATAAGGGTAAGAGATTTGGTTTTACTATGGGGCTTAATAAAAAGAGAAAAGAGTATTATAGAGAAATTTTAAAGGAGCTTGATTTAGGGATAGAAAATCAAATGGATACAGAGGTAGGTTCTCTATCTGGAGGGCAAAGACAGTGCCTAGCTCTTATAATGGCTACACTTAATAAACCGGAGATACTACTATTAGATGAACATACTGCAGCTCTTGACCCTAAAACTTCTAAGATTATAATGGATAAAACTAGAGAGATAGTAGAGAAAAATCAGATATCTACTCTGATGATAACTCATAATTTACAAGATGCTATAAACTATGGAAATAGACTTATTATGTTGCATAATGGAGAGATAATTATTGATATAAAGGGAGAGGAGAAGAAAAATCTTACCCCTGAAAAACTTTTGAAAATATTCAATAATAGAGAAGCTTACTTAAAGGATAGTGAACTTTTCTCAGCTTAGCTATATAAAACAATTTATTATAAAAGGGATTTTGGAGCAGTAGTTGTTCTGAAGTCCTTTTTTATTGTTTAAATATTTTTATTTCTATGATATAATGTAAAAATAGATTGGAATGGGGGAAAAGCTATGAAGAAGATAAGAGTAACTGTTCCAGAGGATATATGGCGTTTGATGAAAAATGATACTGAGGAGTTTGGTATCAATAACAATAAGTTGTGTAACTATATTTTAGAAAGATTTAAATATAATAGAAAGATGGAAGTTGAAAAACTACTTGAAACACAAGGGCGTCCTCTGAAAAAGATAATACAATTTGATTTAAATGTTTCAAATAGAGAGATATACTATGATGTTTTAAAAGCTAATGAGGTTGATGTAGAGGCAGAGTATTTTAGAGAGTTATTTGAGCTATATACATCAAAATTTAAATATCAAAGAGAGCTTTTTATTTTTGAAGATAGAGTAAAAGCTATATTAGAAGCAATAAAAGAGAAGAAAAAATTAAAAATAAAATATTTAAAGAGAGTTTTTAGTGTAGAGCCTTACTTCATAAAGAGAGAGGAAAGAGGAGATGAAAACTTTCTCTTTTGTTATGATGAGGAGAAAAGGGAGTATGCTAACTTTAAATTAAAGGAGTTAGAGATAGTTTCTATTTTAGAAGAGAAGATAAAAGGTAAGGATAAAAAATATATAGAGAATATGAGAAAAAACTTTGACCCTTTCTTAGGAAATGGAAATATAGTAAAGGTAAGATTGACTGAGGAGGGAGAGAGTCTACTAAAAAGTTTGACAAACTATCGTCCTAAAATGATAAAAAAAGAGGGAGATATCTACTATTTTGAGGTAGCTAATGAGAATGCCAAGCTATATTTTAGACAGTTCTCTAAGGAGGCTGAAATTTTAGAGCCAAAACAGCTTCGTGAGGAGATAAGAAGAGAGTATTTAGAGATTTTAGAGCTGTATAGGGATTAAAAATTCTCTAAAAATGAAAAAATATTAAAAATTTTAGAAAAAATACTCTAATATATATAAATTATATTTGACAAAAGGGGAAAAAATTTTTTGAGCCTCTAAAAAGGGAAATAAAAGAAAAAATAGACTCAACACTATATGGTGTTGAGTTTTTTAGTTTTACCACTATATATTGTATATATTTTTATTTTTTAAGAAAAGATTGTATAATAGTCTAAGTAAAAAATATGAACGAGGTTGATATAAATGAAAGAAGTTATAAAAAGAGATGGAACTGTTGTTGAGTTCGACAGAGATAGAATAGTAAGAGCAATTACAATGGCTTTTAAGCAAAGCTCTGGAACAGTAAACAACGAATTGGTTAATAAAATAGCCTCTCAAATAGAGAATATGGACAATAAAAAGATGCATGTAGAGGATATACAAGATATAGTAGTAAAAAAACTTATGGCTTCTAGTGAAAAGGATATAGCTATAGCTTACCAAAGTTATAGAGCAATAAAGACAGAGATAAGAAATAAGGAAAAGGGAATATACAAAAATATAGCTGAACTTGTAGATGCCTCTAATGAAGATATAATGAGTGAAAATGCTAATAAAGATGCTAAGACAATCTCTGTACAAAGAGACCTTTTAGCAGGGATATCTTCAAAAGATTACTACTTGAATAAAATTTTACCTAAGCATCTAAAGAAAGCTCATGAAACTGGAGAGATTCATATTCATGACTTAGACTATCTTCTATTTAAAGAGACTAACTGTGAATTAGTAAATATAGAGAGAATGTTAAAGGGTGGTTGTAACATTGGAAATGCTAAGATGTTAGAGCCAAACTCTGTAGATGTAGCTGTGGGACACATAGTGCAAATTATAGCTTCTGTTTCATCTAATACATATGGTGGATGTTCAATTCCATATCTAGATAGAGCATTAATACCATATATTAAAAAGAGCTTTAAAAAGCACTTTGCAAAGGGATTAAAATATGTAGAGAGAGTAGATGAGGCTACAGCTAAAGAGATTATAGAAAGAGGGAATATAGAGTATTCAAACATGGAGTTAAAGGAGAAGTATCCATTAGCTTATGAGTACAGTTGTGATTTGACAAGAGAGTCTGTAAAACAAGCTATGCAAGGGCTAGAATATGAGATAAACTCTCTATCAACAGTAAATGGACAAACACCATTTACAACAATAGGTATAGGAACAGAGACATCTTGGGAAGGAAGACTTGTACAGGAGTTTGTATTCAAAACTAGAATGGAAGGGTTTGGAGCTAAGAAAGAGACAGCAATTTTCCCTAAGATAGTTTATGCTATGTGTGAAGGATTGAATATGAATGAGGAAGACCCTAACTGGGATATAGCTCAACTTGGATTTGAATGTATGACAAAATCAATCTATCCAGATATTCTGTTTATAACTAAAGAACAACTTGAAAAGGGAACAGTTGTTTATCCAATGGGATGTAGAGCTTTCCTATCTCCTTGGTTCAATGAAAAGGGAGAGGAGATATACTCTGGAAGATTTAATATTGGAGCTACAACTATCAATCTACCTAGAATAGCTATAAAAAATAAAGGTGATGAGGCTGGATTCTATAAAGAGTTAGATAGAGTATTAGATATGTGTAAGGAAAACTCAATATTTAGAGCTCACTATCTAGAAAAAACTCAAGCTGAGATGGCACCTATTCTTTGGCAATCTGGAGCTTTAGCAGAAAAACAACCTAAGGAAACAATAGAGGATTTAATCTGGGGAGGGTATGCTACTGTATCAATAGGATATATTGGACTTAGTGAAGTATCTCAACTTCTTTATGGAGAGGATTTTGCTTACAATGAAGAGATTTATGAGAAAACATTTAATATATTAAAATACATCTCTGAAAAAGTAGCACAATTTAAAGCTGAAACAAATTTAGGATTTGCACTATATGGAACTCCATCTGAATCACTATGTGATAGATTTGCAAGAATAGATAGAGAGGAGTTTGGAGATATAGAGGGAATTACAGATAAGGGTTACTATGATAATTCATTCCATGTATCTTCTCATATAAATATAAATCCATTTGAGAAATTAAGACTAGAAGCTTTAGGGCACCAATACTCTAAAGGTGGACATATAAGTTATATAGAGACTGACTCTCTAAAAAATAACTTAGAAGCTATTCAAGAGATATTAAGATATGCAAAAGAGTTAGGAATACATTATATGGGAATAAATCAACCAGTTGATAAATGCCATGTGTGTGGATTTAAAGGGGAATTTTTAGCAACAGAGAGAGGATTTGAATGTCCTCAATGTGGAAATCACGCTAATGATAAGATGAGTGTAATAAGAAGAGTGTGTGGATACTTAAGTCAACCAAATGCAAGACCTTTTAATAAGGGAAAACAAAAGGAGATAATGAGTAGAGTAAAGCACAACTAGAAGCACAAATAGGAGAGAAAAATGAATTATTCTGGAATTAAATACTCTGATATGATAAATGGAAAGGGTATAAGAGTTAGCTTGTTTGTCAGTGGGTGTACTCATAGATGTAAGGGGTGTTTCAATAGAGATACTTGGGATCCCGAGTATGGAGAGCCTTTTACACAGAAAGAGGAAGATGAGATATTTTTATACTTTGAAAAATATGGAAGAACAGCAAAGGGATTATCACTTTTAGGTGGGGATCCAACTTACCATAAAAATGTAGAACCACTGATAGAGTTTTTGAAAAAATTTAAAGAGAGATTTCCAGATAAAGATATATGGATGTGGTCTGGATTCACTTGGGAACAATTGGAAAAGGATAAAAAAAGACTTGAGTTAGTATCACTTTGTGATGTATTGATAGATGGTAGATTTGAGATAGAGAAAAAGGATTTGAATCTTAAATGGAGAGGAAGCAGTAACCAAAGGGTGATAGATATACAAAAAACTATATCACTTGGTGAGATAGTAGAGTACCATTGATAGGATAAGAGAGGTGTTATATGAGAGGTAACATCTCTCTTTTTATTTTAAAATATAGAAGAGATTAAATTTTAACCTTATAAAATTAAAAGAAAATTTAAAATAATATTTTTATATTCAAAGGTTTTTTGTTGACAAATTTTTATTTATATTTTATAATTATTATGTAAATTAGAGGATTATGTTTCTTAGGGAGTGATTAAGATGGTACCTTTATGTTTTGCTCAATTAGATAAAGATTTCTTAATAAAAGAGATAAAAGGACAAAGAGGTTCTAAATGTTGTCTGTTAGACAAGGGACTCTGTGTGGGAAATAAGATTCGTGTGATGAATGGAACAAAGGATTGTTTCGTAGTAAAAGTTAATGATAAAATTAAATATGCTCTAAATTTTGGAGTAGCTAACAAGATAATGTTACAAGAGATATAGAATAAAATTATAAACAGCCTGAAAGGGCTGTTCTTATTTAAAGTAAAATTTTGAAAATCAAAGCATTTAAGATAAGGAGTAGGGAGGCACAGTATTATGAAACTATGTGATTTAAAAAATGGGGAGAGAGCTAGAATAATAAAAATAGGCAGAATAGGAGAGCTAAAAAAGAGATTAGTTGATATGGGAGTTACAGCTGGAGAGATAGTGAAGCTTGAAAGAAATGCTCCACTAGGAGACCCACAAGAGTATATAGTGAAGGGAACAGGGATAGCAATAAGGAAAGAGGATGCAAAAAATATAGAAGTGGAAAGAGTTGAAGAATAATTATTGAAAGGGAGAAAAAATATGATAAAATTAGCATTTACAGGAAATCCAAATGTTGGTAAATCAGCTTTGATTAATGCTATAGCAGGATCGAAGTTGAAAGTTGGAAACTGGCCAGGGGTAACGGTAGAGAAGAAGGAAGCAACTTTTACTTATAAGGGAGAGGAGATAGAGCTAGTAGACTTACCTGGAGTATATAGTTTAAGTCCATATACACTAGAGGAGAAGATAACAAGAGACTTTATTCTTGAAGAGAATCCAGATGTTGTTATAAACGTTGTAGACTCAACAAACTTAGAGAGAAACTTATATCTTACATACCTTATAAAGGAGTTAGAGAAGCCAACAATTATGGCTCTAAATCTGTACGATGAGTTTGATAAGTTAAAGTATAAATTGAATTTAAAAGAGTTTGAACACTTTATAGAGATGAGTGCTGTTCCAGTTTCTGCGTTAAAGGGAACAGGGATTACAGAGCTTATGGATAAGGCTTTAGAGTTAGCTAAAGGAAAGAAAAAGGAGAAGTTTTCACTTCCTTTTGATGATGGAACAACAGCCTTAGTAAATGAGATTGTTAAAGAGATAAAAGCTGATAAATCTTTTGAAGAAGCTTTAAAGGTTTACTCACCAGAGTTTTTAGCTATAAAGTTAATAGAGAGAGATACACATATAATAGAGAAGTTAAAGACAAAGTTTAATATAGATGCTGATGGAAAATTTGAAGATAAAATCTTAAAATTAGAGGATAAGTATGACAATGACAGTGAAACTATATTAGCAGAGCAAAGATATGGAAGTGTAAATGGAGTCTTAGCAAAAACATTTACAACTTCAATGAAGTCTAGATTAGATTTTACTGATAAGGTTGATAAGATACTTTTAAATAGAGTTTTAGGATTACCACTATTTTTCTTAATTATGGCTGGAGTGATGGCTTTCGTATTCAATGGAAGTGCTCCTTTTATTGATTGGGTAGATGGTTTCTTTGCTGACTTTGTTGGTAAATATGTAGGTATATTAGTAGAGGGAACACCAGATTGGCTACACTCTCTAATCATAGATGGAATAGTAGGAGGGGTAGGAGGAGTTCTTACATTCGTTCCTGTTATGGTATTCCTATATTTCTTCTTGGCAATTCTAGAAGAGAGTGGATATATGTCAAGGGTAGCTTTCTTAATGGATAAAATAATGAGAAAACTAGGATTAAATGGTAAATCTTTTGTACCTATGGTAGTAGGATTTGGATGTACAGTACCAGCTATCTATGCTACAAGAACTATGGAAGATGAAAGTTCAAGAAAGATGACAGCGGCAATGACACCGTTTATGTCTTGTGGAGCTAGACTTCCTGTATATGGACTTTTTACAGCGGCTTTCTTTGGAGCTAAGGGAGGAATAATAGTTGTATCTCTATATCTATTAGGAATAGCTATAGCTATCTTAGTAGGACTTGTATTGAAGAATGTAAAGGGATTTAAACCTGAAAATAGAGCTTTATTAATAGAGTTACCTCCATATAGAATACCTAGTTTAAAGGTTATATTAAACTCAACTTGGCTTAGAGTTTTTGATTATATAAAGAGAGCAGGAACTGTAATACTAGGAATAATGATGATATTATGGGCTCTTACATACTTCCCTAACCACGGGGATTCAAACTCATCATATATAGCTAAGTTTGGGCACACTTTTGCTCCTATTATGAAGCCTACTGGTTTTGGAGATAGATGGGAGACTGTAGCAGCAATTCCACCTAGTATAGCAGCTAAAGAAGTAGTAGTAGGATTCTTAGCACAAGCTTTACCACTTGATGGGGGAGAAACTCAAGAGAGTGATGAGACAGTTGAAGAAACAACTTTTGGACAGGATTTAGTAGAGCAAGTAAAAGGTTTAGGAGTAGCTGTAAAGGATTCTGTAAAGGGAATGTTAAGTTTAAATGTATCAGGATTATTCTCAACTCCTGAAGCTGATGAGATAGAGGAAGAGGGAACAGGAATAGTACAGGCTACAGCAAATCTATGGCCAGATGACGAATTAGCACCATTAAGAGCTTACTCATTCATGGCATTTATCCTTCTAGTAGTACCTTGTGTAGCAACATTAGGAGCTATCAAACATGAGTTTGGTTGGGGATATCTAGGAAAGATAATAGGAATAATGTTAGTAGTACCATATGTAGTATCTACTCTTATCTTCCAAATTGGAAAACTTTTTTTCTAAGGTTTTAATTTTAAATTTTCTCTATGAAAGGAGAATAGATATGAAAACAGTAATATTGATAATAATTGTAGCTATAATAGCTTTCTTTGCCTTAAGAAGTGTTATAAGAAGCTTTAAAGGAGAAGGGTGTAGCTGTGGTGATGGTGGAAAATGTAGTTCAGGTGGGTGCTCTTGTGGTTCTCATAAGCATGATGAGAAAGAGCATGGTTGTAACTGTGGACATCATCGTAAGTAAAAATTAAAGTCAAGGTAGTTAAATTGTAGAAGAAGAGAGAGTTTTACTTTAGATTATCACTACTTATTAAGTAGTTGATATAGTAAAACTTTCTCTTTTTTCTTTTTCCATTTCCTTTGACATAATTGTGACACAAAAGTGATAGATAATATAGTAAAATTTTTAAATATATAGTAAAATAATTTAATAGCAAATATTATGCTAAATAAAATTATTGTTGGAAGGGAGTAAAATGAAAAAGGGGATTTTCTTGTTTTTCCTATTGGGATTGATGAGTTATGGGAAAGAGATAAGTTTAGATAATATGCTTAATGACTTAGATGAAAAATCGTATGAAAAACAAATTTATGAGGTACAAAAAAAGATAAATAGTGATAAGGAGAGATACTATAAGTTAGATGATTTTAATGGAGTAGATACAAGTGTAACATCAAATTATAGTAATAGAGAGGATGCCTTTGAAACAATGGGAAGAGTACAGTATGGACCACTATATTTTGAAGGAACAAGAAACTATAATTCAGAGGATGAGGCTGTATATGGTATTGAAAAGAGCTTAAAGGATTTAATTTACTCAGGAAGTAAAAATCAATTAAAACAGTTACAATACACTAAAGAGATAGATAGGATAGATTATGAAAAAAATCTAGAAACTCAGAAAATAAATCTACTAAATCTTTATAAAGAGTATAAAAATAGTGAGTTGGAGATAGAGATAAAGAAAAGTGGAATAGAAAAATTAAGGATTGAAGAGAAAAAAATGAAAAAATCTCACGAGTTAGGTGCAGTTGCTAGAATAGAGTTAGAAAGTATACAATATAGTATAAAAAATATGCAACTAGAGATAGAGGTATTAAAAAGAAATCTATCAAAATTAAAAGAGAAATTTAAATATGATTTTGGTATAGATATAGGAGATGACACTTTAAAGACTATAACTCCTCCAGCTAAGGATTTCACTCTATATGTAGATAGATATGGTAAAAAAGATATTGAACTTTTGGAGTATCAAAAGATGAAAACTCAAGAGAGTATAAAGTATCTGAACTATGACAACAAGATGCCAGAGGTAACTTTAGGAGTGGAGCATAGTACAAAATACGATGAAAATAGAGTAGTGCTTAAATTTTCTAAAAAATTATTTGATTTAAATATAGATTTAGAAAATGAAAAGGATAATCTAATTCAACAGGAGATAAATTTAAAGCAGAAGATAAATGAAAAAGAGGGAGAGAAACTTCAGATTTTAAATAACTATGATAACTACGTAAAAGAGTATGAGTTAAATAAAAATAGTGCAGAATTAGAGCTTTCAAAATATAATATAAAAAAATTAGAGTACTCTTTAGGTAAGAGTGATTATGTAGAGGTAATGGAGTATTTTAACTCTTATATCAATTATGAGGTAGCTAAGGAGAAAGCTAAGAACAATTTAAATGGATATATTTATGAGATAATGATAAGGGGAGAAAAATGAAGAAGATAAATTTTAAAACAGTAGGGATTGTACTTGTTATATTGGTGTTACTAGGATTAGAATTTATAAGATATAGCAATAGTAAAAAAGCTAAGGAAAACTTGACAACATATAGTGCTATGAGAGTAAATAGTGGTGATGTAAAAGGGTATATAGAGGTAAATGGAAAGGTAGAGGTAAACGATACTAAAAAAGTTTTCGTAGATAAAAAATTAAAGGTTGATGAGGTGTTTGTACAGGAGGGGGATTACATTGAAAAGGGACAGCTCCTTATGACATTTGATGAGACTGAAAGAAATAATATAATAAGAAATTTAGAGAGGGAGAAACTCTCTTTAGCAAAGTTAAAGAGAGATTATACTGTAGAAAAGGAATTATATAAAATAGGAGGAAGCTCTGCTAACAGTGTAAAAGAGCTAGAAGAGGAGATAAGAAGAGTAGAGATAAATATAGAGGAGTATGAAGAGGATTTAGCTAAGACAGCACAGAAAATAGTGAGTCCAGTAAGTGGAACTATTACATCTTTAACAGCTCAGGAGAACTATCTAGTAGATACAGATTCACCACTTATGGAGATAGCAGATTTATCTGATATAAAGATTGTTCTAGAGGTACCAGAGTATGATGTAAAAAATGTGTATATTGGACAAAAAATACTTTTAAAGCCTGAAGCTTTTGAAAAGAAAAAGAGTTTTCCAGGAAAGGTAACAAAGATATCTAAGATATCAGAAGTATCTGACACAACATCAGAGAATGTATTGGAAACTGAGGTAAAACCAGATGAGGTAATCCCATATATTGTTCCAGGATTTAAAGTAACAGCTACGATATATTTAGATGAAAAGGATAATGAGATAATCATACCTAAGACAGCTCTTTTAGAAAAAGATGGAAAGTACTTTGTAGTGGTAGCAGATAGTGAAGGAGTTGTAAAAAGACAGGAAGTGGAGATAGAGAACTTAGAAGGGGATAACATAATAATTAAGAAGGGATTAGCAGGAAATGAGATTGTACTTATAACTCCAAATGAGAACTTGAAAGATGGAGATAGAGTAATACTACAAATGAGAATTAGAGGTAATCAAAATGCTAAGAGTGGAAAAGTTAAATAAATATTACATAAATGGTGATATGAAGTTACATGCTTTAAAGGATATAAGCTTTGAAATAAAAAAAGGTGAGTATGTAGCTATAATGGGAAGTAGTGGAAGTGGAAAGTCTACTATGATGAATATCTTAGGGTGTCTAGATAGAGAGTTTCAAGGTGAGTATATATTAGATGGAATAGAGATATCTAAGATAGAGGAGAAGGATATATCAAAGATAAGAAATCTAAAGATAGGATTTGTTTTCCAATCCTTTAACCTTTTACCTAAGCTATCAGCTTTACAAAATGTGGAGTTACCACTTGTATATGCAGGTGTTCCTAAGAGTGAAAGGGAGAAAAGAGCTATAGAGATGCTGGAGAAAGTAGGACTTGGAGCAAGGATACATCACAGACCCAATGAATTATCTGGAGGACAGAAACAGAGAGTGGCAATAGCCAGAGCTTTAGTAAATAATCCAGCTATAATTTTAGCTGATGAGCCGACAGGAAACTTAGATAGTGTTTCAGAAAAGGAGATAATGGAACTTTTTACAGAGTTAAATTCACAAGGAAAAACTATAATAATAGTTAGTCACGAGCCAGAAGTAGCTCAGTATGTCAGAAGGATACTACTCTTCAAAGATGGAGAGATAATAAGAGATGGTGATAGCAGATGAATTTTGTAGAGAGTTTAAAAAGTGCTATTCAAAGTATAAAGGGTAATAAGATGAGAGCCTTTTTGACAATGTTAGGAATAATAATAGGTATCTCATCAGTAATAACTATGTCTTCTATTGGAAAGGGTGGACAAGAGAGTATAACTGGAGACTTAAAAGAGGGAGGATATGGAAAATTTAATATCACAATAGATAAAACTGATGAGAATTTTAGATGGAAGTACCTTTTAAATGAAGATATAGTAAAGAAGTTACAAGAGAGTAATAAGTTTAAAGCTGTCAGTCCAAAGATAAGTAGCAACTTTGGGATAAAGATTGATGGAGATAGTAGAAGACAGATGGTAATATTCAATGCCACTACTCCAGATTATGAAGAGATAGATAAGGTAAAGATGTTATATGGAAGAAATCTACTTCCCTTTGAGTATGAAAATAGTGAAAAGGTAATAACAATAGATAATATAACAGCAAAAGACCTATATGGTAATTCCAAGGCAGCCTTGGGGCAAAAATTAGAAATTTTTAAAGGAAGATTTGGAAATCCTCAAACATATAAGATAGTTGGTGTGTATCAAAATCCTTTAGAGCAGATGATAAAGGTTATGGGTGGAAGGAGAGTACCAAGATTTGGAAGAATGCCTTTACCTACATACGAAAAATTATATGATAGCTCTCAGACAGGGTATACAACTATAATTTTAGAATCTAAAACACCTGAGGATATGGCTCTTAGTATGACAGAGGCTAGAGCACTTCTAGAGACAATTACAAATGAAGCGGAACTGTATGATATAAATGTTGAAAATAATGGAGCTGCCTCTTTTGATAGTATCTTAAGTACACTTAATATATTTGTTACTTTCGTGGCTGGAATATCTCTTTTTGTAGGAGGAATTGGAGTGATGAATATTATGTTGGTAAGTGTTGTAGAGAGAACTAAGGAGATAGGAATAAGAAAAGCTATTGGAGCAACAGATTTTGATATTTTATCTCAATTTTTAATGGAATCTATTATCTTAACAGGTATAGGAGGGGTATTAGGTATAGGATTTGGTGTAGTATTGGCAATAGTTATAGGATATTTTATAAATATAGAACCTTTATTTTCACTATTTACTATACTGGTTTCTCTGATTGTTTCTATGGGAATAGGAATAATATTTGGAGTAACTCCAGCAAAAAAAGCGGCTAAATTAAATCCAGTAGATGCTCTTAGAGCTGAATAGAAAAAAATAGTAATAATATAAAAAATATGGTAACAAGAATTTAAAAAATTTGATATAATGAAGTAAATGAAAAATTATGGAGGAGAAAAGTGAAATACCTAAAGATAATTACTCTACTTTCAACATTAGTGGGAATAGGGGTTTCAGTTTACTATAAATTGTATCTACTTACAGTTTTTTTTATCTTGTTACTTTTTTATTTTTTGCATATTTTTATGAAAAAGAAGGAGTATCAACGGGCAAGTAACTTTAATAAAAGGGTAATACTTGCTTCAAATATAATACTCTTTGCTATTATGTTAATAGTACTTAGATTAACTCAGGTACAGCTTTTTAAATATGAGGAGTATGATAAAAAAGCTATAGACCAGATAAAGAAAAATGATAAAAGTTATGGAAATAGGGGGGAGATTTTTGATAGTAATGGAAAGAGTCTTGCCTTTAATAAAAATATATATATGTTAGGAGTAAATCCAAGTGCTATATATGATGATGAGCAAACAATCATAGGGATAGAAAAGATTTTAGATGAACCTTATATAAGAAAAAATAAAGATAAACTTCTAAAGGAGATAAAAGAGGGGTATGAAAATAATAGAAAGTATAAGGTTGTAGCTAGAAATTTGAGTGAAAAACAGAAAGAAAGAATACAAGAGATAGTAAAAAAATATAAAATTACACAAAATGTTATACAGTTTGATAGAAGTATTGAGAGAACTTACTATAAACCAGAGGTTTATAAAAATCTAGTTGGATTTATAGGATATACTGCCACTTCAAGTGCCCAGAAAGTAGGGGTCTTTGGGATAGAAAGACAGTATGAAAGATACTTGAAGGAGAAGGTATTAGAGAGACAAAATCTGTATACTAAAAATAGAGGATTAAAGCTTCCTTTTTCCAAAGAGAGTGTAAAGATTAGTTTGAATGGAAAAAATATTTATACTACGATAGATAGTGATGT
The DNA here is from genome assembly GCA_018883725.1 of Candidatus Fusobacterium pullicola. Lineage (NCBI taxonomy): Bacteria > Fusobacteriati > Fusobacteriota > Fusobacteriia > Fusobacteriales > Fusobacteriaceae > Fusobacterium > Candidatus Fusobacterium pullicola. The sequence continues at coordinate 29,568 of JAHLFN010000019.1, forward strand.
TCAGTTTATTTTAAATGATGAATTGAGAAAGAAATTTATCTCCTCAGGCTCAGAAGAGGCTTATGGAATTGTAATGGACCCAAATACAGGAAAAATATTGGGAACTTCATATCATACAACTTCAAAAAATAAGGCTCTTAGAAATCCAATTTTTCAAAACCAATTTGAGCCGGGGTCTATTTTTAAACCGATAATAGTAGCTTCTGCTTTAGATGCTAGGCTTATAAATAGATATACAAAATTTGATATTGGTGAAGGTAAGATAAAGAAATATAACCATACGATAAAGGAAGCTAGTAGAAGTACAAAGGGAATACTTACAACAGAAGAGGTATTAAAAAAGTCAAGTAACGTAGGAATGGTTATGATAAGTGATAGATTTACTAATCAAGAGTTTGAAGAGTATCTGAAAAAATTTGGATTTTATGATAAGACAGGAGTAGATTTTTCTGGAGAGATAAAACCATATACAACACCATATAAGAGATGGGATGGATTAAAAAAGAATACGATGTCCTTTGGACAAGGTATAGCAGTTACTCCAGTTCAGATGATAACAGCTTTTTCATCATTAGTAAATGGTGGAATATTATACAGGCCATACTTAGTAGAAAAGATAACTGATGAAAATGGAAGTGTGGTAAGAAGAAATCTTACTACTCCAGTAAGAAGAGTTATATCTGAGGGACTTTCCAGAGATATGAGAGATATGCTAGAGAAAGTAGTAAGTGAAGGAACAGCTAAAAGAGGAGAGGTACATGGATATAAGGTTGGAGGAAAGACTGGAACAGCACAGTTAAGTACAAAGGGAGGATATTTAAAAGAGAACTATCTATCATCTTTTATTGGATTTTTCCCAGTTGATAAACCTAGGTATGTAGTTCTAGTAATGTTTTTAAAACCAAAAGGAGAAACTGTGTATGAGAAGTATGGAGGAGCTACAGCAGCACCAGTATTTGGTGAAATTGTTAAGAGGATAACAAAAACAAAAAATATACTTTCAGAAAATGTATCTAGTCTTTCTCAAGTAAAAAAATTCCAAGGAGAAGAGAAGAAAGAGTTAACAGATATACTGATGCCAGACTTGAAGGGACTTAATCCAAAAGATGTAATACATATCTTTAAGAATACAGATATAGAGGTAAAGATAAAGGGAACAGGTATGGTAAAGGAGCAGTATCCTAAACCAGGAACTTCACTACAGGATATAAAAGAGATTAGAATAGTCTTAAATTAGGGAGAAAAAATATGAGGTATTATAAGATTTATGTGGATAATACAAGAGAGCTATACACCTATGAGGATAGAGAGAATAAGTATGAGATAGGGGATAGGGTAATTGTATCCTTTAGAGGAAAGCAAAGAACAGGACTTATAATAGCTCAAGATACAGATGAAGAGAGAGCTTACAAAGTACTACCTATTCAAAAAATAGTTGAAAATTCAATAAAGCTTAGTGAAAGCTATATTAAGCTACTAGTTTGGATAAAAAATTACTATATGAGTAGTTATGAGCAGGTAATTACAGCAGCTATTCCAAGTGGCTTGAGTATCAAATATGAGAGTTTTTATTTTCCTAGAGATATTGAAGAGTTCCTAAAAACAGATATAATTGATGGGGAGTTAAGAGAGTATTTTAAAAAAAGAGTAACAGTAACAAAGGGAGCTCTGACTAAAAATTTTGGACTTGATCTGATAAATGCTTTAATAAAAATGGAGTTATTACTTAGAGAGGGAAAGGCAAATATCACTTTAAACTACTCTAAAAAAGAGGAATTAGAAGAGAAGGAAAAAAGTGTTTATGAGTATTTTAAGAAAAGGGAGAGAGTAAAAGAGGAGAGTTTAGAGAAACTCTTTTCTAAAAAGGTGTTGGAAAAACTTCTAAAATCTGGAGATTTAAGACTTGAAAAATTGATTAAATCTGAAGAGGAAAAAGTAGTTGAAGATATAGATGAAGAGATAGAGAGTAGAGATAAGCAATTAAATGAGGAGCAGGAAAAAGCTAAAATGGATATCCTCACAGGAAAAGAGAGTTTTTTTCTTTTGAAGGGTATAACTGGTTCTGGAAAGACAGAGGTATATATAAGTATCATAAAATCAGCCTTTAATGAGGGAAAGGGGAGTATATTTTTAGTTCCAGAGATATCTCTTACCCCTCAGATGATAGACAGATTTAAAGGGGAGTTTAAAGAGAATATAGCCATTTTACATAGTAAGCTAACTCAGAGTGAGAGAGCAAAAGAGTGGTATGATATATATAGCGGAAGAAAAAAAGTTGTATTGGGTGTTCGTTCTGCCATATTTGCTCCAGTTCAAAATTTAGGATATATATTTTTAGACGAAGAGCATGAGACAACTTATAAACAGGATAATAATCCTAGATATAATGCCAAACAAGTAGCTATTAAGCGGGTGGAATTAGAGGGAGCAAAGCTTGTCTTAGGTTCTGCCACTCCCTCTATTGAAAGCTTTTACTTTGCCCAAAAAGGAATTTTTAAGTTAATTGAACTAAAAAATAGATATAATAATGCATTCTTACCAGAAGTAGAGATAGTGGATATGAAGGGAGAGGAGAGCCTATATTTTAGTAAAAGACTCTTAGATGAGATAAGAAAGACTCTTTTAAAAGGTGAGCAGGTACTTTTACTGCTCAATAGAAAAGGGTACTCAACCTATATTCAATGTAAAGATTGTGGGCATGTAGAGGAGTGTTCACACTGTTCTATAAAATATAGTTATTATGCTAGCCAAGGAGTTCTAAAGTGTAACTACTGTGGAAGAGTTAAGAGGTATACTGGACAGTGTAGCAATTGTGGAAGTAAAAATCTAATCCATAGCGGTAAGGGAGTAGAGAGAGTAGAAGAGGAGATAAAAAAATATTTTGATGTGAGAGTTATTAGAGTAGATTCTGAAATGTCTAAAGATAGAGAGTTTTTTGAGAAGATGTACTATGATTTTTTAGATAAAAAATATGATATAATGGTAGGAACACAGTTAATCTCAAAGGGATTACATTTTCCAGATGTAACACTTGTAGGGGTAGTAAATGCTGATACAATTCTGAATTTTCCAGATTTTAGAGCTGGAGAGAAAACTTATCAACTTGTTACACAGGTAGCTGGAAGAGCTGGAAGAGGAGATAAGAGAGGAAGAGTAATAGTTCAGACCTACCAAAGTGAGCACCCAGTATTTAAAAGAGTGAAAACTAATGATTATGAGGGCTTTTATAAAGAGGAGATATATAACAGGGAGCTTTTAGAGTATCCACCTTTTTCTAAAACTATAAATATTGGAATATCATCTAAGTATGAGAAGTATTTAGAGGAGTTTGTAAAGGATTTTTTTAGGGATATAAGATATGAAAATGTAGAGATGTATGGACCTATGAGAAGTATGGTTTACAAGGTGAAGGATAGGTTTAGATATAACATTTTTATCAAAGGAAATATCAAAGAGATAAATATTTTTAAAAAGAAATTAAAATTAAAGCTTACAAATTATGAAAAAAATGATAAAATTAGAATAGTGGTAGATGTAGACCCTATCAATTTAATTTAGAAATAAAAATTTATATAGAGGTGAATAGATGATTTACGAAATAAAGAAGTATGGAGAGACTGTACTTAGAGAGATAGCTCAAGAAGTAGATAAGATAGATGATGAGATTCTTGAGATATTAGACAATATGGTAGAGACTATGCACTCGGCAAAGGGAGTGGGACTTGCTGCTCCACAAGTTGGAATAAGCAAGAGAATATTTGTTTGTGACCAAGGAGATGGAGTTGTAAGAAAAGTTATAAATCCAGTAATCACTCCACTTACAGAAAAGCTTATGGATTATGAGGAAGGGTGTCTAAGTGTTCCTGGAATCTATAAAAAAGTGCAAAGACCTGAAAAAATTAAGATAGAGTACTTAAATGAAAAGGGAGAGAGTGTAACTGAAGAGGTAGAAGGATTCTTAGCTATAATAATGCAACATGAGTATGATCATTTAAATGCTGTATTGTTTGTTGATAAGGTATCTCCAATGGCAAAGAGAATGATTAGTAAAAAGTTACAGCTGTTAAAAAAAGAGACATTAAAAGAGAAAAAGTAAGGTGTAGTGTGTGAAAGAAAATAGGGTTGGTAAAATTTTATTATTTGGTGTAATCCTTTTGAATATTTACTTTTTTGTACCTTATATGTATAGAAGTTATGTAAAGATAAATAAATTAAAAAAAGAACAGATAGATATAAAAAATAAAATTGAACTAGCAAAAAATAGGATAGAGGATTATAATAGACGTATTGAAAAGTTAGAAGATGATTTTCAAAGAGAGAGAATTGCTAGAGATAAACTTCAAATGGTAAAAGAAAAAGAAGAGATATATAGATTTATAAATAAATAAGGGAGGAAAAATGAAAAGAGAATTAGCACTAGAATTTGCTAGGGTAACAGAGGCGGCAGCTTTAGCGGCTCACAAATGGGTAGGAAGAGGAGACAAAGAGGCAGCTGACCAAGCGGCAGTAGATGCTATGAGAACTATGTTAAATAGAATCTCGATAGATGGAGAGATAGTAATAGGAGAGGGAGAGATAGATGAAGCTCCTATGCTTTATATCGGTGAGAAAGTAGGAAGAGCAAATCAACCTAAATCAGAATTAGAAGAGGGAGAAACTATTGATGGATGTTCAGCTGTAGATATAGCTGTAGACCCAGTAGAGGGAACAAGAATGACAGCTCAAGGACAAGCGAATGCAATAACAGTTCTAGCTGTAGGAAATAAAGGAAGCTTCTTAAAGGCTCCAGATATGTATATGGAGAAGTTAATAGTAGGACCAGAAGCAAAAGGGGTAATTGACCTAAATAAACCTCTTATAGAGAATATTCACAATGTAGCAAAGGCTCTTAAAAAAGATTTAAGAGATATGATGGTAGTGGTTTTAGATAAACCTAGACACTCACAAATTATAAAAGATTTACAAAAATTAGGAATAAAAGTATATGCTTTACCAGATGGAGATGTAGCAGGGTCTATACTTACTTGTATTGTTGACTCAGATGCAGATATCCTTTATGGAATAGGAGGGGCTCCAGAAGGAGTTATATCAGCGGCTGTAATTAGAGCTCTAGGTGGAGATATGCAAGCTAGATTAAAACTTAGAAGTGAAGTAAAAGGTGTAACTTTAGAAAATGATAAGATTTCTAACTTTGAAAAACGTAGATGTGAAGAGATGGGACTAAGAGTTGGAGATGTCTTAAAAATGGATGACCTAGTAAAAGATGACGAAGTAATATTCTCAGCTACAGGAATTACTAGTGGAGATCTATTAGAAGGTATCAAAAGAAAAGGGAATATTGCTAGAACACAAACTCTAGTAGTAAGAGGAAAAAGTAAAACTATTAGATATATCAATTCAGTTCATAATTTAGATTATAAAGATGAAAAGATAAGCCATCTAGTTAAATAGTTAATATAGGAACAGTAAGAATTCAAGAATAACTTTTATCCTTTTAGAGTTTGTTATTCTTGAATTTTTTATTTAAAAAAGGAGAATAGAGAAATGGTATTTTATGATGAGTTTTTAAAAAAGATAGATGAAGGAAAGTTTGAAGCGAAGGATATTGAGAGATTTTCTCCAGATATAAAAAGATCAGTAATAAGTCTAGGAATAGCTATTCCTATGTTTATAATTGCTTTAGCACAATTATATATGGCTAAATTAGATGGAAACTTAATAAGGGTAGCCTTTGCAATAGGATTTATATATATGGGAATAAGACAGCTAAGAACAACTTTTTCATATAAAATTCAAATTGATGTAAAGAATAAAAAGATGAAGTTTATGAAAGTAGATATAGATTTAACGAGAGTTGAAAGTTGTACTTTAAAAGAGGGAAAAGTTGGAAAAAGATTGGAAGTGGTATTGGATATAATAACTTTTGATAACCAGCAGTATATTATTCCACTTTATATGAATAGAAAATTAAAATTTGTGTGGTTGATGAGAGAAATTTTGAAAAAGAGTTTTATAATAAAAAAATAATTAAAATTTCTTGACAATTACATAAAAAAAGGGTAGAATTAGTAAAAGTATAAAAAGGGGAGAAAGATTCATGATTATGACTAATAAAATGATAATATGTTCAATAATTCTGATAATAATGCTAATAATTAAGCATTGTAATTTTGACATATTTAAATTTATTAGGCATATAGAGAATTAAATGAAGAGTGTTAGTAGAAGTATAACTAGCTTTTATCAATTAAGTTTTTAACAGCCTAATAGGCTGTTTTTTTTATATATAACATCAAGGGGGATTTTATGAGAGAAGAGAGAAATTTTTTTAACAGAGTGAGTGAGTTTTTAGGAAGGTATTTTGTAGCTTTAGTTGTTATTATTGCTTGTCTTGCTTTAATAGTTCCAAATCCTTTTTTAATTTTAGGAAAAATGAGGTTTGTGGGCCAATCTTTAGTAAGCTTATGTTTAGGAATAATTATGTTTGTCATGGGACTTACACTAAATAAAAGAGATTTTCAGGTTGTTTTAACTAATCCAAGGGATATCTTTATAGGATGTTTAGCTCAATTTACAATTATGCCTTTAGGAGCTTTTTTCCTAGCTAAAATTTTTAATTTACCAAGTGAATTGGCTGTAGGTTTAGTTTTATTAGGAACTTGTCCAGGTGGTACAGCAAGTAACGTAATGACATATCTAGCAAAGGGTGATGTAGCACTATCTATAGGGATGACGACGGTATCAACTATCTTAGCACCAATACTAACCCCATTACTAACTTATCTACTAGCAGGACAATGGGTTGATATAAATGTTACTTTAATGGTATTAGACATTATAAAAGTTGTAATTATTCCCATTATTTTAGGATTAATTTTTCATAAGATTTTTAAAGAGAAAATTGAAAAAATAACTAAAGTTTTAGTAATTATACCAATTTTAACAATTTTACTCGTAATGGGAATATGTGTAGCCCCAAATAGAGCTAATTTAATTAATTCAGGGATAATTCTAATATTAGTAGTTTGTTTGCATAATTGGTTAGGATTTATTATGGGATATTTAGTTGGAAAACTTACAAAAATGAATGAGAGTAAGAAAAGAGCTTTAGCAATAGAAGTTGGACTACAAAATTCAGGATTGGCAGTAGGACTTTCGGCACAGTTTGGAAATCCAATTTGTGCTTTACCAGCAGCAATTGCAACAGTTATTCATCAAATTTCTGGTTCTTTTTTAGCTAATTTGTTTTCCGGAAATATTAACTTTACTAAATTAAAAATAGGTAAAAAAGTTGTATCAAATTAAAATTATTTATGGAGGAAAGATATGTTAACAAAAAGTTTATTTTTACCAAGCTATACAATAGGTGATGAGGCATATAAAGAGGTTTTAAATATTTGTAAAAAATATGGAAAGAAGATTGTTTTTATCGGAGGAAAAACTGCTTTAGATGTAGCTGAAAAAAAGTTAAGAGAAGTTTTAAAAAATAGCTCTTTTGAGATTTTAGGAAGTTTTTGGTATGGTGGAGAAGCAGCATACGAAAATGTAGAAAAATTAAAGGAAAAAAAGGAAATTTTAGAAGCGGATATGATATTTGCTGTTGGTGGAGGAAAGGCTTTAGATACATGTAAAGTGTTATCATCACAATTAGATAAGGCTCTATTTAATTTTCCTACAATAGCTTCAACTTGCGCAGCTACAACTTGTGTATGTGCTATGTATAATGAGAATGGCTCATTTAAAGATTTGTATTGGAGAAAAAGGCCAGCTGAGCATGTATTTATTGATACTGAAATTATAGCTCAAGCTCCTACTAAATATCTATGGGCTGGAATTGGAGATACTTTAGCTAAAGGGTATGAACCAGAGTTTTCAGCAAGAGGAAGAGAGTTAGATAATAAAAATTTAACTGGAATAACTCTATCATCTCTATGTAGTGCACCATTGATAAAATATGGAAAAAAGGCTTTAGAAAGCTCTATGAATAAAAGTAGCAGTATGGAGTTAGAGGAAGTTATTTTAAGTATAATAGTGAGTACAGGGCTTGTTTCTAACTGTGTAGATAATGATTACAATAGTTGTGTAGCTCATGCTGTATGTTATGGATTTTCAATGTTACATGAGGTAGAAGAAAAACATCTCCATGGAGAGTTGGTTTCTTATGGAGTATTAGTTCAATTAGTTCTTGATAACAAAATTGAAGAGTTAAAAAAATTATTAGAATTTTATAAAGAGATAGGTCTTCCAACTACTTTTAATAAATTTTCTGTAACTCAAGAGGAAATAAATAATGTTGTATTGAAAAAAGCTAGTGAGGTAAATGATATAAAAGTTGCGGCAGTTACAGTAAATTATGAAGTTTTAAGAGAGGCTGTATATAGATTAGAAAGTTTGATAAATAATGGTTTTTAGTAGTTTGAAAAAAATAAATAAAAAATTATAAAAAAAATTAAAAAAATATTTGACAAGAAATGATAAATGTGGTATTATTATTCTTGTCTGCGGGAATAGCTCAGTTGGTAGAGCGTCAGCCTTCCAAGCTGAATGTCGCGAGTTCGACCCTCGTTTCCCGCTCCAAATAAAAGATGCCCCGTTCGTTCAGTGGTAAGGACATCAGATTTTCACTCTGGAAACAGGGGTTCGATTCCCCTACGGGGTACCACTAGGTCTCATAGCTCAGTTGGGAGAGCACCTGCCTTACAAGCAGGGGGTCACAGGTTCAAGTCCTGTTGAGACCACCATATTATGGGGGTGTAGCTCAGTTGGTTAGAGCGCATGCCTGTCACGCATGAGGTCGCGAGTTCGACCCTCGTCACTCCCGCCATATTAATTGTGCCGCTTTAGCTCATCTGGTAGAGCAACTGACTTGTAATCAGTAGGTGATTGGTTCGACTCCGATAAGCGGCACCATTTTTTTAAACTGAATAGTGCGAGGATGGCGGAATTGGCAGACGCGCTAGACTTAGGATCTAGTGTCCCAGACGTGAGAGTTCAAGTCTCTCTCTTCGCACCACTTTGTAAATAACACTCCACTCAATGTGGAGTTTTTTTTATATCTTATTACAGAGTTAGATTAAATATTTGAGTGTTTTAAAAGGCAAAAAGTTAAAATTTAAAGAGATAAAATTATAGAATTGTCTATTTTTTTGTACTAGTAGTACTTTACAAAACCACTAAAAATATATTATAATTAAGAGAAAAGAGATAAATTAGGAGGACAACTGATGGTTAATGTAGAAAGAATGGTAAAGAATTTTGTTAATATGGCAAAGATATCTTCACCATCATTAAAAGAAAGAGAAGTTGCTGATTATATAAAAAGAGAGTTAGAAAGTATAGGATTAGAAGTATTAGAGGATAACGCTGGGGATAAAACAGGAGGAAACTCTGGAAATATAATTGGAATTTTAAGAGCACCAGGAAAGAAAAAAGTTTTATTAAGTGCACATATGGATACGGTATTACCTTGTGATAAGGTAACACCAATCATTGAAAATGGAGTAATAAAAAGTGATGGGACAACTGTTCTAGGTGGAGATGATAAGGCAGGAATAGCTAATATAATAGAGGCTATTAGAGTTATAAAGGAAAATAATATAGATCATCCAGAGATAATAGTTGTGTGTTCTATAGCTGAAGAGATAGGATTATTGGGAGCGAAAAATTTTGAAATAGAGAAATATTCTCCAGATTATTCATTTATATTAGATTCAAGTGGTAAACCTGGAATAGCAATAGTTCAAACTCCATATTCAGCAAAGGGGCAAATAAAAATAATAGGAAGACCAGCTCATGCAGGAATAGCTCCAGAAAATGGAATAAATGCTTTAACAGTTGCGGCTCATGCTATTACAAAACTAAAACTTGGAAGAATAGATAGTGAAACAACTTCTAATATAGGAGTAGTAAGAGGTGGAGAAGCTGTTAATATAGTTATGCCAGAGGTAACTCTTCAATATGAAGCAAGAAGTTTCTCAGGAGAGAAATTAGATAATTTATTAAAAGAGACAGCTGATATTTTTGAAACAGTAGCAAAGGAGTTTGGAGCTAGTGTTGAAAATGGAGTAGAGAAGGGATATTCGGGATATCATTTAAAAGAAGATGATGAAATATTAAGATATTTTGAAAAAGCTTGTTCAAATGTAGGAATGGATTATGTAACAAAATCTACAGGTGGAGGAAGTGACTCAAATATATATAATGAAAAAGGATATAAAGCTTTAACATTAGCAATAGGAATGACAAAGGTTCACACTAAAGAGGAATACATAGAGATTCAAGATATGGTAAATACAACAAAATTAGTTGTAGAAATTTTAAGGGAAATAGCATAAGATGTTACGTAAAAACAAAAGCTCTAGAAGTGCTAAAAGAAGAAAAGTGTATATAGCGGTAGCTTGTATATCTTTTCTGCTTTTGATATTTAAAGGGGCTATCAACCATGGTGTTGAACTAGTAAGTTATGTTGTTTTTCCTATTCAAAAAAAAATATATGAAATAGGGGATTATATAAAAAGAACAAAGGAAGCTATTGTAAGTTATCAAGAGATTTTAGAGGAAAATCAAGTATTAAAAAATGAGCAGATAAAGTATGATATCCTGCTGTCTTATAATGAAAAAATATTAGAAGAGAATAAAAGATTACAGGAGATTTTAAAAATTAAAGAAGAAAAGAATTTAAATTTAAGAGTTACCAAGGTTAACTTTAGAAATCCAAGTAATCTTTATACGAGATTTTATATAAATTTAGGTAAAAAAGATGGTGTAAAGAAAAATATGATAGTCCTATCAGGAGAAACCTTGATAGGGAAAGTTGGTAGAGTATATGAAAATTACTCTATTGTTGATATGATAACTTCTGAAAATTTTAATGTTAGTGCTTTAACTGAAAGTCAGATGCTTGGAATCGTAAAGGGTAGTGATGAAGAGGATGGAACTCTATACTTTGAAGCAAATACATTCCAAAACAATATTGAGATAGGTGAAAAAATATATACCTCTGGAATAAGCGAGATATACCCAAAGGGATTATATATAGGAAAAGTATCAGAAATAGATGAAGATAATGGTGAATTATTTAGAAGTATCAAAGTAAAAAACGATATAGATATTCTTAATATGATGGAGGTATTAATTTTAATGCCAGAGGATAAAAAAGAGGTAAAAAATGGAAAAAATTAAGTATTTTCTTTTGTTTTTGATAATAAACCTAATTACTTTTGGAAAAAGTATAGATAGTATAAAGGATATAACCTTTGAAGTAGAAGAAAAGCTGTATATGAATAATGATACAAAGAAAAGTGAATATGTCATAAAATATATTAAGCCTGATTTTATAAGAAAAGAGGTATTGAAACCTGAATTAAATAAAGGGGAAATATATATTTATAGTGAGGGAAAAAAAATAGTTTATCTTCCACTTTTTGACCAAATAAGTGAAGAGAATATAGTTAATGGAGAAGATAATACATTAGAGAGTTTAAACTATATTATGAAAGAGAAAGAGTTAAAAGATGGAGAGATGACTTTAAAAAATGGTATAACTTTGAAATTGGAGAAATTAAAAAAAGTATCAGGGTATACTTTACCAGAAAGCTTAACTATATATGATGGAAAGATTAAAGTAGCAAGTTTAAAAATAAAGAATTATAGGATAGATTCAAACTTAAATAGAGAGGAGTTAGCACTCCATGATTAAGTTTATCAATGACAACGGCATTGTGATAAATAAAAGGGATTTTGGAGAGGCTGATAGATATATAACTGTATTTACTGAAAATTTTGGAAAAATCGTATTTCTTTTGAAAGGGATTAGAAAGAGTAAGAAAAGAGAGCTAAACTCTGTAGATGTACTTACTCTTTCTAAATTTACTTTTTATAAAAAAGGTGAGGTATATACAGCATCTAACTTTCTAGGAGTAGATTCTTTTATGGAGATAAAGGGTAACTTAGAGAATTTGAGTTTATCACTTTATATTCTAGCTATTTTAAATGATATTTTGGTGGAGAATAATAGAAAAAAATCTCTATACCAAATTACAATAAAAACATTAAATTATTTAAAAAGTAGTGTGGATAGAAGGAATAACTATATTCTGTTGGGATACTACTTATATTATTTGATAAAGGACGAAGGATTGAAGATTGATATGGGAGTAGGAGAGAATTTCTCCTATGAAAAATCAAGGTTTTTACTAGAGAACGAAAGATATACCTATAAGATTTCTCGCGAAGAGAAAGAGATAGTGGAGTTGTTTGTTGCAGGAAAGGTAAGAAATATTATAGAAGGTAGATATTTATTTGAAGATATAGAAAGGGTTGTAACTCTATTTGAAAAATATTTAAGTTTTCATTTAGGAGTTCAATCTAAATTAAAAAATTATATTATGGGGGTAGAGAATGATTAATATAGTAAAAATAACTGACTATATGTCAGAAGAATTAATTTCTCTTAATCTAAAAGCTAAAACAAAAGATGAAGTATTATTAGAATTATCAAAATTGATGGAGACTTCGCCAAATATTTCAAATGAGAGCAACAACATATATAAATCTCTAGTGGAGAGAGAAAAATTAGGAAGTACAGGAATAGGAAAGGGAGTGGCAATTCCTCATGCTAAAACAGAAGCAGCTAAGGAGTTAACAATAGCTTTTGGTATAAGTAAAGAAAAGATAGATTTTAAATCTATGGATAATGAGGGAGTAAATATATTCTTTGTTTTTGCTTCACCAAATAAGGATAGTCAAATCTATCTTAAGGTATTGGCTAGAATATCTCGTTTAATCAGAGAGGAGAGCTTTAGACAAGGCTTATTAGAGTGTAAGAGTGCAAGTGAGGTAATAGAGTATATTAGTAAGAAAGAATCAGTGTAGGTGATAGTTATGAGATGTCCATTTTGTGGGTCAGAAGATACAAAGGTAGTAGATAGTCGTTCATTTATGGAGGGTTTTTCTATAAAGAGACGTCGTGAGTGTATCCAGTGTGAAAAGAGATTTACTACATATGAAAAAGTGGAAGAGACACCTTTATACATCGTAAAGAAGGATAAAAGAAGAGAGAGATTTGATAGAAATAAACTTTTAAATGGTCTAATAAGAGCTACAATAAAGAGAAACATAAGTAGAGAAGAGCTGGATACCTTTGTTTTGGAGATAGAAAAGTACATTCAAAACTCACTAAAAAATGAGATAACAAGTCAAGAGTTAGGAGAGTTAGTGATGGAGAGACTTTTAGAGATGGACGAGGTAGCCTATGTTAGATTTGTTTCTGTATATAAAGAGTTTAATGATATAAAATCTTTTATAGAATTAGTTGAAAATATAAGTAAAAATAGGAAAGGTGAGTAGATGAGAATACTTTTTATGGGAACTCCAGAATTTGCAGTACCATCTTTAGATGTATTAAATTCTGAATATGAAATAGTTGGAGCTTTCACAAAAATTGATAAGCCTAATATGAGAGGGAAGAAGATTAAATTCACTCCAGTAAAAGAGTATGCTTTAGAGCATAATATACCAGTATATCAACCAAATACTTTAAAAAGTGAGGAGACTCAAAATTTAATAAAGGAGTTAAATCCAGATTTAATAGTAGTAGTAGCTTATGGAAAGATATTACCAAAAGAGATAATTGAGATGCCAAAGTATGGAGTAATCAATGTTCACTCATCTCTACTTCCAAAGTATAGAGGGGCAGCTCCAATAAATGCAGCTCTTATACATGGAGAGGAAGAGAGTGGAGTAAGTATAATGTACATAGCTGAGGAGTTAGATGCTGGAGATGTAATACTTACTGTTAAAACAAAAATAACAGATGAGGACACTTTCTTAACTTTACATGATAGATTGAAAGAGTTAGGAGCAGAGGGGTTAATAGAAGCTGTAAGACTTATAGAGAAAGAGGAGGCACCAAGAACTCCACAAAATCACTCTGAAGCTACTTTTGTAAGACCATTTTCAAAAGAGGATTGTAGAATTGATTGGAGTAAAAGTGAAAGAGAGATTTTCAACTTTGTAAGAGGAATGAATCCTTTCCCAAGTGCCTTTACAACTTGTGAGGATAAAATATTTAAGATATATGGAGTAAAGGAAAACTTCAAGACATATGAGAATGGAGTGTGTGGAGAGGTAGTAGATGTAAAAAAAGGTGAAGGGGTAGTAGTAAAGACTGGAAATGGAAGTGTAATACTAACTCAAGTAAAACCTGAAAATAAAAAGCTTTTAAATGGAGCGGATATAATCAACGGTGGAATGTTAAAAGTTGGAGATATCTTAAAATAGAGAGGGTAAAATGATAAAATTAGATGGAAAAGATTTGGCTCAAAGGATAAAATTACAACTAAAGGAAGAGACTTTAGGGCTTAAGGAAAGCTTGGGAAAAGTTCCGGGATTAGCAATTATTCTTGTAGGAGATAATCCAGCTTCAAAGATATATGTAAACTCTAAAATAAAGGGGTGTAGTGAGTTAGGATTTGAAAGTTTTGCTCACTTTTTACCTGAGAATACAAGTGAAGAGAGGGTTTTAGAGTTAATAGGGGAGTTAAATGAAGATGAGAGAGTAAATGGAATACTTGTTCAACTTCCTCTACCAAAACATGTAGATGAAAAGAAAGTGATAGATAAGATAGCACTAGATAAAGATGTTGATGGATTTAAACCAGAAAATCTAGGATTATTAATGTTAGGAGATAAAGACTCTATGCAACCATGTACTCCAGCTGGAATAATGGAGCTGTTAAGAGCTTATTCAATAGAGTTAGTTGGTAAAGATGTAGTAGTAGTAGGAAGAAGTAACATAGTGGGAAAACCTATGGGAAGTCTTTTAATAAATGAAGGTGCTACAGTAACTACATGTAATAGTAAAACAAAGGATTTGAAAGCTAAGACAAGTCAGGCTGATATGGTTATAATGGCAATAGGACAAGCAAAATTTTTAACTGAAGATATGGTAAAAGAGGGAGCTATAATAGTAGATGTAGGGATAAATAGAACAGAAGATGGTCTGTTTGGAGATGTAGATTATGATGGTGTAAGTAAAAAAGCCGCATATATAACTCCTGTACCTGGAGGAGTAGGACCTATGACAGTAGCTATGTTATTTGCTAACACTATGAAAGCTTTCAAAAAAGTTAATAATATAAGATAGAAGCAAGGGAGAAATTATGAAAAAAAATGAGAAAAGAGAGTACTATATAGTTGATAAAAGAATACTTCCAAACTCTATTCAAAGTGTAATTAAAGTAAATGATTTAGTACAACACACAAAAATTTCAAAGTATGAAGCTATAAAAAAAGTTGGAATAAGTAGAAGTACTTACTATAAATATAAGGATTATATAAAACCTTTCTTTGAAAGTGGAAAGGATAAGGTATTTAGTATTCATATGTCACTAGTAGATAAACCTGGAATATTAGCAAGTATTTTAAATATAATAGCTGGTGAAGATATGAATGTACTTACTATAGTACAAAATATAGCTGTAGATGGAATAGCAAAATCTACTATCTCTATTCAAACAACAGAGAATATGTTGAGAAAGATAGAGGGAATGTTAGAGAAAATCTCTGAAGTAGATGGAGTTAAAGATTTAAGAATAATAGGTAGTAACTAATATATAAAACATTATAAAGGAGAAAAACAATGAAAATAGATATAAAAACTATAAAGGAATTAGCAGAGAATATTGAAAAATATAATTTAAATGAGGTAACTTTAGAGAGTGAAGGAGTAAAATTAGTATTAAAGAAGGAAAAGCCAGTAAAGGTTGAAGCAGTTCAAGTTCAACAACCAGTGGTGCAACAATATGTTGGAGTTCAAGAAGAGGTAGAGGTAAAAGAGGAAGTAGTAGAAGTTGGAGAGAAAGAGTGTATAACAGCTCCTATGGTAGGAACTTTTTATAAATCATCAGCTCCAGGAAACCCAGCTTTTGTAGAGGTAGGGATGAATGTTTCAGCTGGAGATACTCTATGTATAATTGAGGCTATGAAGCTTATGAACGAGGTAAAAGCTACTAAAAATTGTAAAATCACAAAAATATTAGTAGAAAATGGACAAACAGTTAAAAAGGGAGATAAGTTATTTGAAATAGAGTAGAATTTGATTTTTTATTCTATTTTATGGTAAAATAGTATTACATAAATTTTAGAATCTTAAGAAGGAGAGTGTAGAAGAAAATTGGACACGTACCAAAATATTTTGTTGTTAGTTGTATTAATTATGTTATCTGGATTTTTTTCGGCTTCTGAAACAGCTTTGACATCATTTAGAAGTATTCATTTAGAGAAATTTGAAGATGGAAAAAATCATAAAAAAGTGGAACTTTTAAAAAAATGGTTAACAAATCCAAACGAGATGCTGACAGGTCTTTTAGTAGGAAATAATATTGTAAATATTTTAGCTTCATCTATAGCTACTGTTGTAACGATTAACCTTTTAGGTGGGACTTCAAGTTCCTCAATAGCGATAGCTACTATCGGAATGACAATAATTATACTTATTTTTGGAGAGATTACTCCAAAGATTATAGCTAAAAATCAATCTGTAAAGATTGCTGGGATAGTAGTTACAATAATCTATTACTTTGCTTTAATTTTAAAACCTATTATAAAAATACTTATGATGATATCTAAGTTTATAGGAAGATTATTAGGTATAGAGATAAGAGATGAAGGGCTTATGATTACGGAAGAGGATATAATCTCTTTTGTAAATGTAGGGGAAGCTGAAGGTATTATTGAAGAAGAAGAAAAAGAGATGATACACTCAATAGTAGGATTTGGAGAAACAACAGCAAAAGAGGTAATGACTCCAAGAACATCTATGTTTGCTCTTGAAGGTGAAAGAACACTAGATGAAGTTTTGGATGAGATCATAGAAAAGGGATTTTCAAGAATTCCTGTATATGAAGATACTATTGATAATATTATAGGGGTACTATATTTAAAAGATGTATTAGGGATTATAAAAGATGGAAAAACAGATACACCTATTAAAAACTTTATAAGAAGTGGATATTTTGTACCTGAAACAAAATCTATTATTGAAATTTTACAAGAGTTTAGAAGTATGAAAGTACATATAGCTCTAGTTTTAGATGAGTATGGTGGAATAGTAGGAATAGTAACTATTGAGGATTTAATTGAAGAGATTACTGGAGAGATTCGTGATGAGTATGATACTGAAGAGGAAGAGTTGATCCATAAGATAGATGAGAATAGTTATGAAGTAGATGGTATGATAGATATAGAAACTTTAGATAAAGAGTTAGCTATAGGATTGCCAGAGTCTGAGGATTATGAGAGTCTTGGAGGATTAATTGTTACTGAGATGGGAAGAGTAGCAGTAGTCGGAGATGAAATAATGATAGATAATGTTAGATTAAAAGTTTTAGAAGTAGATAAGATGAGAGTGTCAAAAGTATTAATTGAACTAAATGCGGGAGATAAAGTGGATGATCAAAAAAGTTAAAGCTTATTTTTATACAGGTTTAATAGCCTTACTTCCAATAATCTTAACTGTATATATATTTAACTGGATAGTTAGTATTATGATGAGTTTATTGGGAAATTCTTTTGTAACTATAATTATACAAAAACTTCTTCTCAAATTTGTAGAGGAGAGGGATATGGATTATTATTTTCAACTTTTAGTATATTTTATTTCGTTGGTAACAATGATAGTAGGAACATGCTTAGTTGGATTTACATTGAAGATAGTTTTTTTTGCAAGAATTATAAAAAAGGCTAAGGAACTGTTTATAAAAATACCTTTAATTAAACAAGTCTATACTACAATTAGCCAAATAATAGATTTGACTATGTCTGATAGAGAGAAATCATATCAAAAAGTTGTAATGGTAGAATATCCGAGAAAGGGAATATACAGTATTGGATTTTTAACTTCAGAGGATAACTTTTTAATTAGTGAAGTTATTGGAGATGGAAAAAAGATGTGTAATGTCTTTATACCAACATCTCCAAATCCAACTTCTGGAATGTTTATTATAGTACCTGAAGATGAAGTAAAAATTTTAGATATTAAAATAGATGATGCTGTAAAATTAATAATATCTGGTGGAGTGATATTACCAGAGAAAAAGGAGATAGAGAGGGTTGAAAAATAGCCAAAAAATACTATTTTTAGGACTGTCAATATTTTTACTTGGATGTAGTAACACACAAAAAGATAATAAGGAGATAGAGTACTCGATATTACGTGGAGTGAACTTATCTAAACAGCAACAGTATGAGAAAGCTATGGTAGAATATCAAAAAGCTTATAGTTTAGACCCAGAGAATTTGATCCTCTTGAAGGAGTTGGGATATTGTTACTATCAATTTGGAGATTATAACAGAGCTAAAGAATTTTGGACAAAAGCTTTAGAAATATCTCCAAAAGATGATAATACAATAAAAAATTTGGCAATTCTTTATTATAAAGAGAGGGATTATGATAAAGTTTTTGATGTTGTAAGTCAAAGTTATAATCCTAATAGTGATTACTATTTAAAATTAAAGGCTTTAATAAATTATGAAACTGGAGATAAAATTGAAGCTTATGAGCTATTTAGGAAAATGAAAAGAGAAAGCTTTGATGAGGAGTGTACTTTAAAAAATATGGAGCTTTTAAAAGAGTTAGATAAAAAGATGGAGTTATACTCTTTTATGAGAGAGAGTTATCCAATTTTTATGGATAATAAAGAGTACACATTGAGATATACTCAAAATTTAGTAGAGCTTTATAATATGAATAGAGAGGCTCAGGAGATACTTTTAGATTACATTGTTAGAAATGGTAATGATGAGAATATTTTGTTACAATTAAGGGAGATGTACTTAAAAGATGGAGATATTCAAAAGGCTGAAAGTGTCTACAAATTAATAGTCAGATAGAATTTGAGGGGTAAAGAGAGAAAAAGAATAAAGAAAACGGAGTGAAGAGAATGGATTTAAAAAAATATGTAGCAAATGTAAAAGACTTTCCAAAAGAGGGAATACTATTTAGAGATATTACTCCTCTAATGAATGATGGAGAAGCTTTTAAAGCTGCTACAGATGAGATAGTAAAATTTGCAAAGGAACAAAAAGTAGATTTAATAGTTGGGCCGGAAGCAAGAGGATTTATATTTGGTTGTCCAGTTTCTTATGCTATGGGAATAGGATTTGTACCAGTTAGAAAACCAAAGAAATTACCTAGAGAGGTTATTGAATTTTCTTATGATTTAGAATATGGTTCAAATACTCTATGTATGCATAAAGATGCTATAAAACCAGGGCAAAGAGTACTTATAGTAGATGATCTTTTAGCTACTGGAGGAACTATGGAAGCTGCTGTAAAATTAGTAGAAGCATTAGGTGGAGTTGTAGCAGGATTAGCTTTTTTAATTGAATTAGAGGAGCTTAAGGGAAGAGAAAAATTAAAAGATTATCCAGTTTTAACATTAATGAAGTATTAATATAGAGAGAGTGAATGGATAGAGCCTAAAACAACTTCTTATCAGACTTAAATTAACTAATTTAAGTGGGGGTTGTTTTAGCTTTTTTTTAATCACTCTCTTTAAAATTTTGGATAGAAAAGAGGAGTTATATGAATTATTGGGAAGAGATACTAAAAGAGATAGAGAAAAATAATCTAAAAGTTGATATTGAAAAGATTAAATTGGCTTTTTTCTTTGCTGAAGAGTGCCATGAGGGACAGTATAGAAAATCTGGTGAAGATTATATTATGCACCCTGTTGAAGTTACAAAAATTTTGATAGATATGAAGATGGATACAGATACTATTGTAGCTGGAATATTACATGATATAGTTGAGGATACATTGATTACTTTAGCGGATATTAAGTATAACTTTGGAGATACAGTAGCAACTTTAGTAGATGGAGTTACTAAGTTAAAAACTCTTCCTAATGGTACTAAAAAGCAAGATGAGAATATTAGAAAAATGATTCTGGCTATGGCTCAAAATTTGAGAGTAATAATTATAAAGTTGGCAGATAGACTTCATAACATGAGAACTTTAAAATATATGAAGCCAGAGAAACAGATTGCTATATCTCAAGAGACTTTGGATATATATGCTCCTCTTGCACACAGATTAGGAATAGCTAAAATAAAATGGGAGTTAGAGGACTTAGCCCTACGTTATTTGAAACCAAAGGAGTATATGCACATCAAATCTTTAGTTGACTCTAAGAAAAAAGAGAGAGAGGACTACATAGAGGAGTTTATAGAAAAAATAGTAACTTTACTTCATGAAAGTGGAATAAAGGGAAGTGTAAAGGGAAGATTTAAACACTTTTACAGTATCTATAAAAAGATGTATGAAAAGAATAAAGATTTTGATGACATATATGATTTGATGGGAGTAAGAATAATCGTAGGAACTGAGGGAGAGTGTTACAATACCCTTGGAGTAATACATAGCCATTTTAAACCAGTACCAGGAAGATTTAAAGATTATATAGCTGTACCTAAATCAAATAATTATCAATCAATTCATACTACTATAGTTGGACCTCAAGGAAAATTTATAGAGATTCAGATAAGAACAGAGGAGATGGATAAGGTAGCTGAAGAGGGAATTGCAGCCCACTGGAGTTATAAGGAGCATACTAAGGTAACTAAGAGTGATCAAGTCTATGGTTGGCTTAGAAATATACTTGAGTTACAAAATGAGACAGAGACAGCTCAGGAGTTCATAGATAGTGTAACTAAGGATATAATGAACGAGACAGTATTTGTTTTCTCACCTAAGGGGGATATAACAGAGTTACCACAAGGGGCTACTCCATTAGATTTTGCTTTTGCTATACACACACAGATAGGATGTAAATGTGTAGGAGCTAAGGTAAATGGGAAGATAGTAACATTAGATTATAAGCTTCAAAATGGAGATAGAGTTGAGATAATAACATCTAAAAACTCTAAAGGACCTAGTAAAGATTGGTTGGATATAGTTGTAACACATGGAGCAAAGAGTAAGATTAGAAAGGTTCTAAAGGATTTAGTAAGAGACCAGACTATAAAAATTGGAAGAGAAAATCTTGAAAGAGAGCTTGGAAAACTTGGTATAACTCTGAAAGAGATGGAAGAGGATCCAATTATTAAAAAACATATGGAAAAAAATAATATCACATCACTAGATGAGTTTTATTACCATGTTGGAGAGAAGAGAAGTAAGATAGATGTCATTATAGATAAGCTTAGAACTAAGATAGAAAAAGAGAGAAAGATAGAGAATATTAATATTGAAGAGTTAATGGAGAAGAAAAAAGAGAAGGAAAAGAGCTCTTCAAGTAAGAATGATTATGGAATAGTAATAGATGGAGTAAATAATACTCTAATTAGATTTGCTAGATGTTGTACACCACTTCCTGGAGATGATATCGGTGGATATGTAACTAAATTGACAGGGATAACTGTACATAGAAGAGATTGTAAAAACTTTCAAAGTATGGTGGCTCAAGACCCAACTAGAGAGATAGAGGTAAATTGGGATAGTAAGATATTAGACCAGAAAGAGAATAAATATAAGTTTACATTCAATGTGCTGGTTTATGATAAACCAAATGTACTTATGAATATAATAAACTTAATAGCAAATCATAAGATTCACCTAGTTACAATAAATAGTAATCAGATAAATAAAAATGGTGAAAACTTTATGAATTTCCAAATTACAATAGAGATTTCAAATAAAAATGAGTATAAATATCTATTGAATAATATGTTAAAAATGAAAGAGATAATATCAGTAGATAGATCATAGATAGGAGAGAAAATGGCAAGAAAATTACCTGTAACTTATGAGTTACAAAAAAAATCTGGAAAGGCTAGAGCTGGAAAGATAACAACTCCTCATGGAGAGATAGAAACACCAGTATTTATGCCTGTTGGAACACAAGCTACAGTAAAGGCTATGACACCAGAAGAGCTAGAGGCTATAGGTTCACAAATAATATTAGGAAATACTTATCACTTATATTTAAGACCAAGTGATGAGTTAGTAGCAAAGTTTGGAGGACTTCATAAGTTTATGAATTGGAATAAACCAATATTGACAGATAGTGGAGGATTCCAAGTATTTAGTTTAGGAGCTCTAAGAAAGATAACAGAGGAGGGAGTAAGATTTAGTTCTCACCTAGATGGGTCAAAACACTTCTTAACTCCAGAAAAATCTATAAATATTCAAAATAACTTAGGTTCAGATATAGTTATGCTGTTTGATGAATGCCCTCCAGGGATGTCATCAAGAGAGTATATGATACCATCAATAGAGAGAACTACAAGATGGGCAAAGAGATGTATAGATGCTCACAAAAGACCAGATGAGCAAGGATTATTTGCAATTGTCCAAGGTGGAATATATGAGGATTTAAGAGATAAGAGCTTAAGAGAGTTAAGTGAGATGGACGAGCATTTCTCTGGTTATGCAATAGGTGGACTTGCTGTAGGAGAACCGAGAGAGGATATGTATAGAATATTAGATTACATAGTTGAGAAGTGTCCAGAGAGTAAACCAAGATACCTTATGGGAGTAGGGGAGCCACTAGATATGTTAGAGGCTGTAGAGTCAGGTATAGATATGATGGACTGTGTACAACCTACTAGAATAGGAAGACATGGAACAGTATTTACTAAGTATGGTAGATTAGTAATAAAAAATGCTATGTACGCTGAAGATGATAGACCTCTTGATGAGGACTGTGATTGTTATGTATGTAGAAACTTTAAAAGAGGATATATTAGACATCTTTTTAAAGCTGAGGAGATATTGGGACAAAGACTTGCTACATACCATAACCTATACTTCTTAATTAAGCTTATGAAAAATGCAAGAGAGGCTATTTTAGAGGATAGATTTGTTGAGTTTAAAGAGGAGTTTATCAGAAATTATAATATGGGAAAAAACTCTGAATGGATAAAACCTAAAAAAATAGGTGAATAGAATTAATTTAAAATAGAGTTAAAAATAGGTTAAAATTTGAGAGAGGTTTTACTTAAAGAATTAGTGTGAATGTACTAATTATAAGGGTGAAACCTCTCTTTTTTATGTAAAAATTTATTTTACTTCTATTTTACCTTTTTTTTACTTAAAATTAATAGAGAATTAACATCTGTTGAATAGAATAATAGAGTAAAGATAAGAGAAATAGGAGGAAAGAATAGTAAATGTTAATTAAAGGAAGTTTTGATTGTACAAAAAATGTTGAAAAGCTTGAGTACAATTTCTTAGTTGAAGAGGGAGTAAAGGAGATAGAGCTGATTATAAAGAAAGGACCTTTTCAACATGTAATAATACAACTTGTAGATAGTAAAGGGAAGTATAGAGCATTGACTTCATTTAAAACTTTTGAAAAGGAGTATTACATCAGTAAAGATAATAAAAAAACTTCTAACTGCTGTATAGCTGGAGAGATTCCAGCTGGAGAATGGAAGGTAAGATTATTAAAGAATTATATAGTAGATAGTGAATTTGAGATTGAGATATTAGGAAATAAAGAGATAACAAATGGTGAAACTAAGTTTAAAGATATGGTATTAACTGAAAGATTTGCAGATAAAAAAGAGTGGTATTTTGGGGAATTACATAATCATACAAGGGTTTCTGATGGAAAGATATCTTTAGAAGAGTTAGAAAAGGAGATAGTTGAGAAGAAGTTGGACTTCATATTCCCAACAGAGCATAACAGTGTATTAACTAAGTATCCCAATATAGATATTCCTGTAATACCATCAACGGAGTTAACTTTAGATGATTTAGGGCATTTTAATTTCTTTGGGCTGAAAGAGTTTATTGATTACTACTCACTTATTGAAGAGGGAGAAGCAAAAGAGGAGAGTTTAAGGAAAATATTTGAAAAGGTGAAGAGCATAGGTGGAATGATATCTTTAAATCACCCATTTCACAATAGTCGTAGAATGCCTTTAGGACTTATGTACAATATAGATTTAGAGAATTTAGACTTTTTAGAGGTAATAAATTCACCTACAGTGGAGGGAAGAAATCCTTACTATGATAAGAAAACTTTAGAAGCTTTAGATATACTTTGGAGTAATGGATACAAGGTATTTGCTGTAGCTGGAAGTGATAATCATGGAATGGTTTTAGGAGACCCTTTGAACTATATAAAGTTAGATGAGTACTCAACAGATAATATCTTAAAGAGTTTAAAGCTTGGAAGAAGCTATGTATCGAGAATAGGGGAGTTAGAGTTAGAGTATAGAAACAATGGAAAGTTAATCTATCCAGGGGAAGAGGTAAAAGGTAAAGTAGAGATAAAAGTTAAGGGAGATAAAAACCTAATTTGGAAAGTTATAAAAAATAATAGAGTTATTGAGACAGTTGAAGGGAAAGAGCTTATCGCAGCTCATGAAGTAAATGAAAAAGAGTACCTAAGGGTAGAGGCTACTGATATAGACCATGAGATTTTTGTAGTGATAAATCCAGTTTACAACTCTATAGATAGAGTAGAGCCTCAGATAAAAAAATGGTTTGAGATAAAAGACTCAATTTGGAGGGAGTAGAGAATGAAAAATAGAACAAACGAGATAAATGGGAGGATATTTTTCCTACCAGCTCTAATAATTACAATAATATTCTATATCTATCCATTATTAAAGACAGTATTATACTCATTCTATTTTACAGGAAATAGTGGAGAACTGATTGAGTTTGCTGGGATAGAAAACTATATAGAGCTATTTACAGATAGTAATTTCTATTATAGTTTGTATGTAACCTTTAAATTTGTATTCTACACGACGATATTTAGTATTTTAGTATCTCTGTTTTTAGCAATACTTTGTAATGAAAAGTTAAAAGGGATACCGATGTTTAGAATATTTTTCTCATCTACAATGGGAATATCAGTTTCAGCTGCTTCTACTATAGTTTTATTTATGTTCCACCCAAGTGTAGGAATTATAAATTCGATTTTAGTTGAGCTAGGATTTTTACCAATTAACTGGTTTACAGATAGTAGATATACACTGATGGCAGTAATAATCTCAACTGTATGGATGAATATTGGATTTGGATTTATTGTTCTGACTGCTGGACTACAAAATATAAGTACAGAGGTAGAGGAGAGCTGTATGATAGATGGAACAGGATATTTTTCAAAGTTATTTAAGATAACACTACCTCTGATTAGCCCGAGTCTATTTTATCTTCTGATAACAACTACTTTAAAATCATTCCAAAGTTTTGGACAGATAGATATTATGACTGGTGGAGGACCAGCTAACTCTACAAATATTCTTGTATATAGCTTATATAGAACAGCTTTTGTAGATTATAGATTTGATTATGCAAGTGTAAAGGGAGTTATCCTACTGATAATAATTACAATAGTTATGTGTATAAAGTTTAAATTAGAAAGGAGAGTACATTATTAAGATGAAAAGTAAAATAAATTTTAATAGAGAGAATATCAATAAGCTAATATGTTATGCAATCTTAATTTTTATGACAATAATAGTGTTCTCACCAATCATATACGCATTTTTAACAAGTTTTATGAGCAATAGAGATATAATGGCTGGAAGATTATTCCCAGAAACTTTCAGCTTTGAGAACTACAAGGTATTGAAGGATAAGATACCAATAGGAACATTTTTCTATAACTCTCTTGTTGTCTCTATCTTAGGAATGATATTCCAAATAATAACGTGTAGCTTAGCTGCATATGCTGTGGTTTTCATAGAGTTCAAAGGGAAAAAAGGAATGTACCTACTTATATTACTATCTATGTTCATACCTTGGGAAGCGATATTTATTCCAAACTACATTACAGTGTTGAGAATGAACCTTATAGATACAAAACTAGCTATACTACTTCCATTTTTAACAAATGGACTGGGAGCTTTTCTGATGGTTCAACAATTTAAAAGCTTGAGTAAATCCTTAGTTGAGGCAGCTCAAATAGATGGATGTAGTCATATCTATATCTATTCAAAAATAGTTATGCCTCTTTCAAAATCAATACTTGGAACTTGGGGGATGTATTCATTCTTAAATCTATGGAATATGTATCTATGGCCACTGATGACATCTACAAGACCAGAATCAAGAACTATTCAAATAGGATTGAGAATGATGAATATGTCAGATGGAATAGCTGACTATGGAGT
Source organism: Candidatus Fusobacterium pullicola (assembly GCA_018883725.1). Lineage (NCBI taxonomy): Bacteria > Fusobacteriati > Fusobacteriota > Fusobacteriia > Fusobacteriales > Fusobacteriaceae > Fusobacterium > Candidatus Fusobacterium pullicola. The sequence continues at coordinate 55,704 of JAHLFN010000019.1, forward strand.
TATAATGGCAGCTGTAATAATGGTTACAATACCATCATTACTGGTTCTATTCTTAGGACAGACACAGTTACAAAAGGGAATTACAAGTGGAGCAGTAAAAGAATAAGATTAAAAATCTAGATTGAGATAAATTGGAGGAGAATTATGAGAGTAAAAACAGCGGTATCACTATTACTTTTAGGAATATCAACAATGGCAGCAGCTAAGGAAAAGATAGTATTTTGGCACGCAATGGGAGGAAATTTCCAACCAACGTTGAATAAGATAGTAGAGGAGTATAACAAGTCACAAGATGAGTATGAGGTAGAAGCTCTATATCAAGGTTCTTATCAAGAGACTTTAAATAAATTTAAAAGTGTACAGGGGACAGATAAGGCTCCAGCTCTAGTTCAATTAAATGAGATTTCAACAGAGTATATGTATAATAGTGGGGCTATTACTCCTATACAAAATTTTGTGAATAAAGATGGTTATGATTTAAGTAAGTTAGAGGATACATTGATAAACTACTATACAATAAATGGAACTCTTTATTCAATGCCTTTTAACTCTTCAGCATCAGTTTTACTATACAATAAAGATGCTTTTAAAGAGGTAGGGCTTGACCCAGAGAAAGCTCCAAGAAGTTATAAGGAGATAAGTGAAGCAGCTAAGAAGTTAACAAAGGGAACTGAGAGATATGGTTTTGCAATGATAATGGACGCTTGGTTTATAGAGCAATTATTAGCAAATGAGAATACTCTATATGTAAATGAGGAGAATGGAAGAGTTGGAAAGGCGCCAACTGGAGTGGCATATGAAGGGGATAAGATAAAAGCTATCTTCTCTTGGTTAAATGATATGTATCGTACAAATACAGCCACTTCATATGGAAAGGAGTATCAAAATACAAGAGCAGCTTTCCTTTCTGGAAAAGTTACTATGTATATGGATAGCTCATCTGGAATACAACAGTTGACTGAGTTAGCAGATTTTGAAATAGGAACAGCTTATGTTCCAAGTGAGAGTGGAGAGTTTGTAGGAGTACCTATAGGGGGAGCTAGTTTATGGGTAACAAACTCTGTACCTACAAAGCAACAGGAAGCAGCTTGGGACTTTATAAAATATGCTGTTTCAAAGGAGAGTCAAGCACTTTGGGCTTCTTCAACAGGGTATTATTCAGTTAATAAAGAAGCGTACAATTTAGACTTATTAAAAAATGACTTAGAGAAAACTCCACAAAAATTGGTTGCTGTAAATGAGATAAAAAATACTAAAAAGACTCCAGCAACTTCAGGGGCAGTAGTTGGAGTATTCCCAGAGCTTAGAAAATTAATGACAGATGCTATGGAGAAAGTATATGTTGGAAATGAAAAGTTAGATAAGGTAATTGATAAAGTTGTTAAAGATTCTGATAGAGTTATTAAAAGATATAATAGACTAAACAAGAGTAAATAGATTATAATAGAGATATATGTAGTAAGTTATAGGAGGTAGAAAAGTGGCAAGAGTTACACTAAAACAAGTTGAAAAACAGTATCCAAATGGATTTAAAGCAGTACATGGGATAAATTTAGATATTAAAGATGGAGAGTTTATGGTTTTTGTAGGACCATCTGGTTGTGCAAAATCAACTACTCTTAGAATGGTAGCAGGTTTAGAAGAGATAACTGGAGGAGAGATTTGGATAGGTGATAAACTTGTAAATGATCTACCTCCAAAGGATAGAGGAATAGCAATGGTTTTCCAAAACTATGCACTATATCCACATATGACAGTTTATGAAAATATGGCTTTTGGATTAAAGATGGCTAAGGTACCAAAAGAAGAGATAGATAGAAGGGTAAAGGAAGCAGCAGAGAAACTTGAAATTACTCAACTTTTAAATAGAAAACCAAAGGAGATGTCAGGAGGACAAAGACAAAGGGTAGCAGTAGGAAGAGCTATCGTTAGAAAGCCAGATGTTTTCCTATTTGATGAACCGCTATCTAACTTAGATGCAAAATTAAGAGTATCAATGAGGGTTAAGATAACTCAACTTCATAAACAACTAAAGGCAGAGGGACAAAATGCCACAATGATATATGTAACACATGATCAAGTGGAAGCTATGACAATGGGAGATAGAATTTGTGTACTTAATTTTGGAAAGATTATGCAAGTTGATACACCTCTAAATCTATATAATAAGCCAGCAAATAAATTCGTAGCAGGATTTATTGGTTCACCAGCTATGAACTTGGTAAAAGTTAAGTTGGTTTCTAAAAATGAAAAATTATATGTAAAATTATCAAATGATGAACTATTAGAACTTCCTGAAGCAAAGGCTGAAAAGGTAAAAGATAGAGTTGGAGAGGAGTTCTGGTTAGGTATAAGACCAGAAAATATAGGAAATAGATTAACAGCTCCAGAAGGGGTAGAGAAAAACTTTGTAGAGGCAAAGATAAACCTTGTAGAGCAGATGGGTAATGAGGAGTTTGTGTATTTTATGCTAGGGGATACACAATATACAAGTAGAATACCAGTTGAAAAATCTACAGGAGCAAACTTTAGTGAGAAGGAAAGTTTTTATTTTGATATGAATAAGTGCCACCTTTTTGATATGGCTACAGAAAATAATGTAACTTTATAGAGATAAGATACTACTGCCACCTAGTATAAAAATTTATAAAAAAATTTTTATTTTAATCTTCCTTTAATAATTGAACTATATAATAAATTCATAATGAAAGAGAGATTTAGGAGGTAGTAGTATGAAAGATGTAAATATTAAAAAATTTGGAAAAAAGTTTTTAGTGGGTTTAGGGTTATCTGTCTTCATGCTTGGGATAGGAGGAGTAACTTATGCAGACTCTTTAAAAGAAAAACAAGCAAAGGAGATAGAGCAAAGACTCATTTTAAACAAGGTTTCAAAGAGTGGATTGAACTTGATTAGTTCAGATGAAGCAAAGGATATAGCACTAAAAACAGCAGAGGTAAATCCTAAAGAGGTACAATATATCAAGGCGAAGCTAGAAGAAGAGGATGATTACAAGATTATAAAGGGAAAAAGAGTAAACTATGTGTATGAAGTAGAGTTTTTACACAATGGTTTTGAGTATGAGTTTGATATAGATGCTGAAACAAAGGAAGTTATAAAAATTAAAGTTGATTCTTGGCAGGATTAAAAAATAAAGAGAGTTTCTACCTAGAGAAGAGTAGAGCTCTCTTTTTTATGTCCAAGGAAATTGCTAGCTATTTAAAGAATTGAGGAATTTATGAAAAATTAAATTAGTTAAACAGAAATAAAAAAACACTCCTTCGTCTGAAAGAGTGCTATAAACAAAGATGGTGCCTAGAAATGGATTCGAACCATCGACCGTACGGGTATGAACCGTATGCTCTAGCCAACTGAGCTATCTAGGCATGGTGGAGATAAGCGGGATCGAACCGCTGACCTACGCAGTGCAAGTGC
>JAHLFN010000020.1 GCA_018883725.1 Candidatus Fusobacterium pullicola
GATTTTCCACTTCCACTTACACCAGTGATGACTACAAACTTATTTTTTGGAATTTCAATATCTATATTTTTCAAATTGTGCTCTCGAGCCCCTTTAATAACTATCTTATCCAACATATAATTTTCACCTCATTTTTATATTTTTTCTTCTCTCAATTAAATATTATACACTATTTTTATCAGAATTAATATATAAGTATATGATAAATATTTTTATAAAAAAATTTATAAAAATATATATAAAATTATTTTTTAAAATATAAAACTATTAAAAATTAAAAACTTTACAAAAATAAAACGAAATGTTTTTTTTTGTTTTATTTAAATATAAAAAAATGGAGAAAAATATGAAAATATTGAAAAAAATAAAAAAAAATATTAGAATTTACAAAAGAAATATGTAGAATTTGTTACAAAAGTAGGAAAGATTTTGGGAGATAGTATGAAAAAGTATACTCTAGATTCATTGGAAAAATTAGGTTATAAAAAGTTTATAAAAATAGGATTAGATCTGTTTAGTATTATATTGGGAGTTGAAGGGGCTTTTCTTTTAAAATATGGGTTAGAGCAGAAAAAATATTTCAATATAGAGTATTTAATGGCGTATGGAATAGCTTTTGTTTTTTTTTATAAATGGAATGATTTGGAGTGTAAAAGTTGGAGATATGTAAATAGTTATGATATACTTGAGATTTTAAAAACTAATTTATGGATAAATGGGTTAGCTAATATAGTGATTTTTTCGATGAATGGAAGGATAGTTTTTTCTCTTGCTTTAATAATAATGTTCATCTCTGTAGAGATTCAGATGTTGGGAAGATTATATTTTAGGATAAAAAGATTTAGAAGGGATGAGGGAATACAGGGTAAGAAAGAGAATATAATAATATATGGTGCAGGAGAAGCTGGAATTACAATAGCTAAAGAGCATCTTACTAATCCTGATTTTCCATACAATGTAATTGGATTTATAGATGATGATAAAAAGAAAATAGGAACAATCATATATAATATAAGAGTCTTAGGGGATAGAGGAGATTTAAATTTTATATTATCAAAGGAAAAAATAGATAAGATATTTTTAGCAATGCCCTCTATAGATAGTGAAAAGCTAAAAAAGATAATAAGAGAATTAAAATTACAGGAAAAAGTGGAGATAAAAATCTTGCCAACAGTGTCAGAATTATTTTTAGATAAATCAATGACCTCTCAAGTTAGGAAGATAAAGATAGAGGATCTATTAGATAGAGAAGAGATTAAAATAAATAGTGGGAATATAAAAAAAGTAATAGAAAATAAGGTTGTATTTATTACTGGTGGAGCTGGAAGTATAGGCTCTGAGTTGGCTAGACAGATTTCTAAGTTTAATCCTAAGCAACTTATCAATATTGATGTGAATGAGAATGATCTCTATTTTTTAGACTTGGAGTTAAGAAGAAAGTATCCAGATTTAAATTTGGTATCAGAAATATGTAATATCAGAGAGAAAAAAAAGTTAGAATTTTTATTTGATAAATATAGACCAGATATTCTATTCCATGCGGCAGCTCATAAGCATGTTCCATTGATGGAACACAATCCTGAAGAGGCTATAAAAAATAATATATTTGGGACTAAAAATTTAGTAGAGTGTGCAGAGAGATATGAGGTAGAGAGAGTAGTTCTTATTTCAACTGATAAAGCAGTAAATCCTACTAATATAATGGGAGCTACTAAAAGAGCTTGTGAGCTTATAATAAAAGATATGAATAAAAGATCTAAGAAGACAAAGTATATGGCAGTAAGATTTGGAAATGTACTGGGAAGTAATGGTTCTGTTGTACCAATATTCAAAAAATTAATAGAGGAAGGGAAAAATATAACTCTAACTCATCCAGATATAACTAGATATTTTATGACAATATCAGAAGCAGCCCAACTTGTTATAGAGGCAGGAAGTATGGGAAATGGCGGAGAGATATTTATACTGGATATGGGAAAACCAATAAAGATATATGATTTAGCAAAAACTATGCTAAAATTATCTAACTCAGAGGTAGGAATAGATATTGTTGGGTTAAGACCGGGAGAAAAACTATATGAAGAGTTATTGTATGATACGAGTATAGCAACAAAGACAGAGAATAAAAAAATATTTATAACTCCAATAGTAGATGGGCATGTAGATGTAAATGAATATTATGAAAAACTTGAAAAAGCTTTAGAGAATCCAAAGGGGGAGGAAATAAAGAAAATAATGAAAAATTTAGTAATTTCCTATAAGGAAGTCGAATATAATTAGGGAGTAGAGATATGAAAAAAAATAAAGTAATAAATTTATCAGTTCCAAATTTATCAGTGGAGCCTATCTTAGAGAACTTAAGAGAGTGCTTAGAGAGTGGATGGGTTTCTACTGGAGGAAGATTTATATCAGAGTTTGAAAATAAGGTAGCTAAATATGTGGGAGTAGATGAAGCTGTAGGGGTTCAAAGTGGAACAGCAGGATTACAGCTAGCTTTAAGAGTTTTAGGAGTAAAGAGTGGTGAGGAGGTAATAGCACCAACTTTGACATTTATAGCGGCAGTAAATCCCATTACATATTTAGGAGCAGAGCCTGTATTTATATATTGTGATAACACTCTTTGTATGGATCCAATAAAATTGAGATTATTTTGTGAAGAGGAGTGTGAGTTAAGAGAGGGACATCTATATAATAAAAAGAGTGGTAAATGTATAAAAGCTATAGTAGTAGTTCACGTATTTGGAAACATGGCAGATATGGAAAAGATAATGGATATAGCCAAAAAGTATAATTTAAAAGTATTAGAGGATTCTACAGAGGCTTTAGGAAGTTATTATACAGAGGGAAGATATGCAGGAAAGTATGCAGGAACAATAGGGGATATGGGAGTATACTCTTTCAATGCAAATAAGATTATAACAACTGGTGGAGGAGGAATGGTGGTTTCTAATAATAGGGAACTACTGGATAAAGTGAGATTTCTATCTGTTCAAGCCAAAACAGATCCACTATACTTTGTTCATGATGAGATTGGATATAATTATAGAATGTTAAATATTCAAGCTGCATTAGGAACTGACCAGATAGATAGATTAGAGAGCTTCATAGAAACAAAGATAAAAAATTATAAGTTGTATAAAGATGGTATTAAAGATATTGAGGGGTTAGAGTTACTATCTTTTAATCAAGGAATAAGAGCGAATCACTGGTTTTACTCTCTTCTTGTAGATAAAGAGAGATATGGTTTGGATAAGGATGAGTTACTAATAAAGTTAAATGAGATGGGAATACAGACAAGACCTGTTTGGGGACTTATTCATGAGCAAAAACCATATTTAAAACATGAAGCATATATGATGGAAAAATCAACTTACTATATAGATAGAATACTAAATATTCCATGTAGCTCAAATTTAACAGAAAGAGAAGTAGAACATGTAATAGAGGTTCTAAAAAAATTAGGGAGTGGTAATTAATGACAGGAAATAAAAATTCTTTTGACTTTAAATTGGATTTAATGGATATCTTACTTATTTTAAAAAGAAGATATTGGGTTATCTTAATAGTAGCAGCAGTTTTTCTTGGGTTTGGAATAAGAAGTGTAAAAAAACTTCCAATTGTTTACGTTGCACAAACAACACTTATGTTGAGAAATGATTTTGGTGATAAAAATGTTGAGAATATAGCAACTTTATTGGAGATTGCTAAGAGTAAAACGATAACTCAAAGGGTAATAGATAAATATGGATTAACTACCTCAGCTGGAGCACTGGCTGAGGGAATTAGCATTTATCCAGTTAGAAATACTGAGTTTTTAAAACTTACATATACTGGAAGTGATCCTAAGATGACAGCTGCAATAGCCAATGAGGTGGCTATTGAGTTTATTAAAAAGGTAGAGGAGGTTTTAAATAGAGCTAATCTAAAGATTTTGGAGTTAGCAGAAGTTCCTAAACATCCTAAGCCTATTGATAAGAAAAAAATACTTCTTAAATATCTATTTATGGGAGTGGCACTATCTTCAGGAGTACTTGTGGTATTAGAATTTATTAACAAAAGATTGAGACGTTCTGTAGAGATAGAGAAGATTCTTGATTGTGAAATCTTAGGAGTTTTACCAGACCTAAAAAAATACTACTCCAAAAAAGAGGTAAAGGAGAATATGAGAAGGGGTATCTTTTTTGAAAGTGAGAACTTAAAAGAGGGTGGAGAGGCTATCAGACTTATTAGATCGAACATAAACTTTATGGACACCACAGATCATAAGATAATAACTTTCTGTTCCTCAGTACCTAAAGAGGGGAAGACTACAATAGCCTCAAACTATGCTCTGAGTGAGGCTATAACAGGTAAAAAAGTTCTTCTTATAGACTGTGATATCAAGAGACCAAGAATAAATGAAGTATATGAAACAGAACATAAAAAGGGTATCGTTGAGTTGCTAGAGGGAAAAGCTACCTTTGAAGAGGTTATTCAAAGAGAGGTAAGAAAAAATCTAGATATCATATTCTGTAGTAAGAAAAGAGAGGAGACTACAGAATTAATCTTAAGTAAAAATCTAGAGAGCCACTTAAAAGAGTTACAGAGTGAGTATGATCTTATAGTAGTAGATACACCTCCACTTACAATAGGTACCGATGCGGCAATAATATCAAGATTCAGTACTGGGGTTGTGTTCGTTATCTCTTATGACCAAGTTCATAGAGTAGAGTTAGAGTTTGCTAAAAAGTTATTAACAACAGCTAAAGCAAATCTATATGGAGCTGTTATCAATAAGGTTTCAACAGATGGATACTTTTATGAGCCATATGGGTATTACTCATATAACTATAAGTATTATAAAAATTACTATAAAGATGGGGAGAAATAATGAGAAAAAAATTAGCTTTAATATTAATGTCACTATCAATGGAAGTTTTTGCTAGTGAGATGACACTTGAAGAGGTTATAGATATATCTTTAAAGAATAACTTTTCGCTGAAGAAGCAGGATATCTCAATAGAGAATAGTAAGATAGCAACTAAAAATCACTATAAGAGTATGTATTTACCAAGTATAAACTTTGGAGCTGAGGGTGAAATAGCGGAAGTACAGGATAAAGGAGTAGGACCAAAGTCTATATCTGTAAAGTTAGACTTAGATGTATGGGGACAGCAGAGAAATCAGTATAGAATTATGAAAAATAGTTTGAGAATAGCTGAGTTAAATAGAGAGAAGAGTGAATATAGCTTAGAGGAACAGGTTATAAGAACTTATTTCAGTTACTTGGCAGCTGTAAAAAATATGGAGTATACAAAAAGTACTGTAGAGACATTGGCAAGACAGAGGAGTAAACTTGATAGAATGTTAAATGGTGGAAATCTAGTATCTAAGAATGAGCTGTTGAAGATTGAGATAGAGTTAGAGGAGAATAATTTGAACTATTCAACTCAGCTGTATAACAGTACAGTGTTAAAACAGCAACTGTTTATGCTGATGGGAAAAGGGTTAGATCAGGATATTGATTTTAAAGACGTAGATATCTCATCTTTAAAGATAGAGGGAGATTTTAGTAATCTGAAGAGTGTGGAGCAGAAAGCACTAGAGGAGAGTACAGAGAGTGAGATTACTAGATTACAGATAGAGAATGCTAACTACCAAAATAAGATAGCAAAGGCTGAGCTGTATCCTAAATTCTATATGAAACCAGAGTATAAGTTTGAGGATGCTGGATATGATAAGAAGGGAGCTAGACTTACATTTGGTGTAAGTTGGGCATTCCAATGGGGAAATACTTTAAATAATATTGAAGTAAGTAATAACAATTTAGAGGTTGCAAAACTAGGGTATGAGGAGAAGGTTATGCAACTTACATTACAAGCTAGAGGGATGTATGAAAATCTAAAGAGAGCTAAAATAGCATATGATATCAATAGTAAGAAGATAGAGCTAATGAATGAAAATCTAAAACTGGATACTCGTAGATTTGAAAATGGACTTATGGGAAGTAGAGATTATCTAGATAGTATGAATGGATTGGTACAAGCAGAGGAGAACCAGTATATTTATCAACAGGAGATTTTTCTACTTAAGTTAGCATTGAGAAATTTATTGAAGTAGGAGGAGTGATGAGAAGATATGTACTTCTATTATTACTAAGTAGTATTTTAATTGGATGTGGAAATGATAAGAAAAATGAGATAAAAAAAGTAAAGATAGATGTGATTGAGAAGAAGGAGATAAATGATAGTACCTCACATAGAGGAAGGGTGTTTTCAAATGAGAAGATCCAACTCACAGCTCATTCAGCAGGGATAGTACAGGAGGTTTTCTTTAAATCTGGAGATGAGGTAAAAGAGGGAGATGTACTCTTCACATATGAGCCAAGTATAATCAAGCAAAATGAGATAAAGTTATCTGAGAAGAGAATAGAGTTAGATATCTTAGAGACTAATCTGAATAATTATAGTCTAGAAAAGAAAAAGGGAAGCTTAAAAAATAGAGAGTTGGAGGAGAAGAGCCTAGAGTTTAAGTTAAAGAAACTGAAAAGTAAGATAGAGATTACTAAGAGTGAAATAGTTAATGCCAAAAGAGGAGTAAAGCTCTATGAGGAATTTTTAAAGGAACAGAGTATCTCTATATTTGAGTTAGAGGAGAAGAGAAATCAACTTCTAGCAAAAGAGAGTGAGCTAGAGAGTTACTATATGGATTACGAGTTGAGCAAACAGCAGTATGAAAATATGAAATTAACTGAGGGACAGTTAGAGAAAGAGTTAGATTATACTGAGGAAAAACTAAAGGGGCAGTATGAGAAGTTAAAAAAGGAGCTTGCAATATATGAGCAGGCACTGGATGAGAGTATAAATGGTTATAGAGCTCCAAAGGATGGAATACTGAATAACTTTATAGTATCTCCAAATGAGAAACTGAAAAATCTTCAAATATTGGGAAATATACTTTCAAGTGATAAGCTGATTGTAAACTTTAGAGTACCTATATATCGTTCTTCACAGATAAAGATTGATCAAAAGGTAATTATAAAGTTTACAGATCTAACTGGAACAAATCTATTTCAAGGGAAGATTGCAAGAGTTTCCAACCTAGTTACAGAGGCAACCAGTGAGCTTGAGGTAAATGTAGAGGTAGAGATTTTAGATACAGATTTAAAAAATCTGAAACCTGGTTATGATGTAAGGGTAGAGGTGATAACTAGTCATAATGATGAGTATCTACTAGTAAAAAGATTCTCTGTAATAGATGAGAATGGAGAGAAATACATATATGTAGCCCAAGATGGAAAGGCTGTAAAGACCAAGATCGAGGTAGGAATACAGAGTGAGGGTGAGTATGAGGTACTAAATCTGCCAGAGGGAACTAAGGTTATTCTAAATCCATTTGTTGTAGAGGATGGGGATAGTATAAAGGAGATTGATTAATTGGGAGTATTTTATATTACGTTGATTACAACATATATTTTGGGTTATCTAGCTAGAGAGGCTGGAACACAGAAAGAGGATGAACTGAAGACACCTAATACAATATTTTTTATCATGGTAACGGCTATATTTATAGCTGTCTGTGGGCTCAGAAGTAATATAGGGGATACATATTTTTACAAGCATAGCTATGATCTGATGATAATGACTGGTGAGGTATTTGGTTATGAGAAGGGGTTTGCCAAGCTGATGCTATTCTTAGGAACAATATCTCCAGATCCTCAGATACTGATATTCGTTACTGGCTTTATAACAAATCTCTTTATACTTCTCTCTTTGAGAAGAGAGGCCACATATTTTGAGGTGTCTGTCTATCTATTTATAACAAGTGGTTACTATCTTGTAACTATGAATGGGATGAGACAAACAATGGTTGCAGCTCTTTATTTTTTCTTTGGAGTAAAATTTATAAGAGAGAAGAAGTTGATATTTTATGTATTATTGATATTTATATTAAGTTATTTTCATAAATCGGTAATATTTATGTTACCTTCATACTTCTTAGCAAGAGAGGAGGCTTTTTCTAAGAAGATGGTACTGATAATACTTGGTACTATCTTGATAGTGCTTATGTTTTCGTCATTTGCTGGAACTATAAAGGATATAGCTGGGGATTATGGATATTATATAGATAGCTTTAATGAGGGAGGAGCCAATATACTAAGAGTATTAGTAAATGTTGTTCCAGTAGGAATGGCATATCTATATCGTGAGGAGTTGAAAAGTAGGTGGGCTGATAGCCATATATTTATAAATTTTTCAATACTCAATTTAATATTCTATATACTTTCATTACAGAACTGGATATTTGCAAGGGTAGGATTATATGCAGCGATAGCTAACTTTTTACTTATCCCATATATAATAAGTAGATGTATGGATGAAGGGAAAAAAACATTCTTCTATCTGGCCTGTATGATATGTTACTTTATATTTTTCTATTATGAGCAGGCAATATCAATGTTTATTGTATATAGAAGTGTAATTTTAGGAATATATTAGGAGAAAAGATGAGAAAAAAAATAGCAGTTATTTTTCTATTAGTTATGACGGTAGTGATTTTTAAAAATCTTGGGGAGTATCTAGTGCTAAATGAGAAACCTGAGAGGGTGGATGCAATAGTGGTCTACAGTGGAGACTCTGGAGAGAGAACAGTAAAGGGAGTGGAGTTACTAAAGGATGGATATGCTGAGAAGATTATATTCTCAGGTGGAGCTGTCTATGATGATGTAAGAATGGCAGATCTAATGGAAGAACATGCTATAAAGCTTGGTGTGGATCCAAATAAGATTATAAAGGATAGAGAGGCAGGAACTACCTATGAAAATGCTCTTTTTACAAGAGATTTATTAGAGGCTAATGGATATAAAAAGATAATACTTGTAACTTCAAATTATCATTCAAGAAGAAGTTATCTAACTACAAAGAAGGTATTTGAAGGAAGTAGAATCGATATCATAACTGTAGCTTCAAATGATGAGTTTTCTAGTAGTTGGTGGAGGTCTGGAAGGAGTTTATTGATTTTAATAAATGAGTATGCAAAGATAGTTGGTTACTATTTTCAAGGGAAGATATAAGATGTTTTAGGAGAAAGATTATGTATAAGAGTTTTTTAAAAAGATTAATAGATATAGTTGTTTCAGTGGTATTTATTTTATGTTTCTGGTGGCTATATATAGTATTAGCAGTATTGATTAGAATAAAACTGGGAAGACCAGTACTGTTTAAGCAGGAGAGACCAGGTCTTAATGGTAAAATATTCACTATGTATAAGTTTAGAAGTATGACAGATGGAAGAGATAAGAATGGAAAATTACTTTCTGATAGTGAAAGATTAACTAGTTTTGGAAGGGTGTTGAGAGCTACAAGTTTAGATGAGATACCGGAATTTTTTAATGTATTAAATGGAGATATGAGCTTAGTAGGTCCTAGACCACTTCTTGTAGAGTATCTACCTAGATATAATGAGTTTCAAGCTAGAAGACATGAAGTAAAACCAGGGATAACAGGCTGGGCACAGATAAATGGAAGAAATGCAATATCTTGGGAAGATAAATTTAGATATGATGTAGAATATGTGATAAATCAATCTTTTTTAATGGATTTAAAAATTCTTTTTTTAACAGTTAAAAAGGTTGTGGTAAGAGAGAATATCAATCAGGGACAGGATGTCACTATGGAAGTTTTTAGAGGATAGTTATGGAAAATGTAGTAGTAATAGGTGCAGGTGGACACGCAAAGGTTGTCATAGATATTCTGCTTAAGGATAGTACAAAAAATATAGTAGGAATACTGGATGATGGTTTTGAAAAATTAAAATATAGGGATATTTTTGGTATCAATATCTTGGGAAAGGTTTCAGAATTAAAAAGATTCCCTAAAGATTATAGCTATATTATAGCTATAGGAAATAGAGATGTGAGAGATAGAATAGTAAAAAAGTATCCATATTTAAAATATATAAATGCAATATCACCTAGAGCCTATATAGCAAATGGAGTAGAGATAGGAGTAGGTACAGTTATAAGTCATAATGCAGTAATCAACCCAGATACTAAGATAGGAAACCATTGTATTATAAATACTGGAGCAGTAGTTGAACATGATACTTTAGTTGGAGATCTATCACATATAGCTCCGGGAGTAACAATATGTGGTGGAGTAACTATAGGTAGAGGATGCTGGATAGGTGCAAAAAGTGTTGTGATAGAGGGAAAGAGTATAGGAGAGAATTGTATGATAGGGGCTGGAAGTGTTATTGTAAGAGATGTGGAAAAAAATAGCAAGGTTTATGGTAATCCAGGTAGAGAAAGATAAGATATGGATACTCAAATAACAAAAGAAAAAAGTATAGTTATAAAAGTTATAGCTGTTATGATGATGGTAGCTCTTCATGTATTTAATTTTCCAAGTAGAATTTTTCCATATACCTATATTGGTTTAGGTTATATAAATGGAAATCCTATTGAGCAATATTTAGCACAGGCTTTTTCGATTGTAGTGAATATATTTTTATTTGTTACAGGATATGGTCTATATATAAAAAGGGTCAGTAATTATAAAGAGGTATTTAAATATATAATAAGATTATATTTAAAATATTGGAGCATTTTTTTAATTTTTATTCCATTGGGATATTTTATGGAGATTTACAAATTCAATATAAAAGAGTTTTTATTAAACTTTTTATCTTTAAATACAACTTATAATTTAGAATGGTGGTTTTTGAAGCAATACATAATTTATTTAATAACTTATCCATTAATAAAAAAATATATAAAAAAATTTCCTAGTATTGTATTAGGAATAAGTATAGTTGTGACTTTAGCAGGAATGTTTTTAACTTTGTGTTTACAAAAAAAATAATAAATTATAGTTATTTTTTAAATATAATTATTATTCCTACTTTAACAACATCTTATTCTTTTATATCTGGGATTTACATAGCTAAAAAAGGATTATTTAATCGATTGAATAAGATAGTAAATAAGTTTAAAATAAATAAAAAATTATTTTTTATAATATTATTACTTTTGTTGATTATTATTGAAAGGTTAGCATATATTAAACATATATTAAATTTTATCTTAGTTCCCTTATTTATTTTTTCTTTAAGTGGATTAAATTTAGAACAAAGTAGATTTATTTTAAAATTAGGAAATTATACAACGGGAATATGGTTGATACACAGTTTTTTTTTGTTATTACTATTTTAAAAATATTGTGTTTTTTTCTAAGTATTCAATTCTTATATTTATTTGGATAATGTTTTTAAGTATTATAAGTACAATAATTATAGAAAAAATAGAAAAAAAACTTATGAAAGTATATAGATATATTAGGCTGGAAAGAGAAAAATGAAAAAAGTATTGATAGTTACAACAATTCAAAATACAATAGAAGCTTTTTTAATATCACATATAAAATTTTTGGAGGAAAAGGGATATGAGGTAGTGTTAGCTACTAATATATTTAAAGAGATACCTAAAGAGTTAGAGGGTAATAGATGGATAAATATCCCTTTTTCAAGAAATCCATTCTCTCTGAGTAGTTTTACGGCTATTAGAGAGATGAGAAGATTATTTAGAGATGAAAAGTTTGAATTTGTACATTTTCATACTCCAGTGGCAGCTTTTTTAGGTAGATATGCAGCTATGAGAGAGAAACAAAAAAATATAATATATACAGCTCATGGATTTCATTTCTTTGAAGGAGCTCCCAGATTAAACTGGTTTATCTATTATCCTTTGGAAGTGATTGGATCAAAATGGACAGATAAGTTAATTACTATAAATGAGGAAGATTATAAAAGAGCTCAAAATTTTAAATTAAGAGAAGGTGGTAAAGTATATAAAGTTTCTGGAGTAGGGTTAGATATGCAAAGATATCAGAATGGAGATGCAGATAAGTTAAGAAAAGAATTACTCATAGGTGCGAATGAAAAACTTATTCTGATGATAGGAGAGTTGAATAAAAATAAGAATCAGATACAACTCCTATATATCTTAGAGAGATTAAAACTAAAGGGAAAGAGTGTAAGAGGTATATTTGTAGGAGTTGGAGATCAAGAGGAGATATTGAAGGAGAAAGCAAAAGAGCTCGGAGTAAAGGTAAGTTTCTTAGGATATAGACATGATATAACTGATCTAATAGCTAGCTGTGATATTCTTTGCTCAATGTCATATAGAGAGGGGCTACCTAGAAATCTTATGGAGGGAATGTGTCAAGGGAAACCATTGATAGCTACAGATATAAGAGGAAATAGGGATCTAATTGTAGATGGAGAAAATGGATATTTAATAGGTGTGAATGAGGTTGAGGAAGCCAGTAAGATTTTTTACAAGTTGTTAAATGATAGGGAGCTATATGAAAAAGTATCCAAGAAATCGTTGGAGAGTGCATATAATTATTCAGTTGATAAAGTTTTAGAAGAGATGAGAGAGGTATATGGATATGAAGAGGTTAGCAATAGTCAATCATAATTTAGGCTCTGGTGGAGCCGAAAAACTAATATATGATATGGCAATAGAGTTACAAAAAAGAGAGATAGATTTTAGTGTAATTCTTTTAACCTCGGTAAACTGTATATATGGAAAAAGACTTCTAGAAAAAGGGATAGATGTAATATATCTGAGTGATAGATGGGATATATATAGTCCTAAAAATATCTTTAGATTGATAAGAGTTTTAAAAAATTATGATGTAATCCATACTCACATATACTCTGCTCAATTGTGGACAGCTTTAGCCTCTCTTTATTTGGATAAGAAAAGGATATATATTACAACAGAGCATAATACTAGTAACAACAGAAGAGGAAAGAGTGTTTTCAAAGTTTTAGATAAGATAATGTACTCTAGATATGAAAAAATAGTTAGTATAAATAAAGAAACGGAGTTAAGTCTAAAAAATTGGATAGGAGATTATGAGAAAAAAGGTAAAGTTATTGAGAATGGAATAGATATAGAGAGTATATTAAATTTTAAAGAGAGAACTAGAAAAGAACTAGGATTTAAAGAAGAGGATATACTTCTATGTCAGATAGCAAGGTTGAATATAGTAAAAAATCATGAAACATCTTTTAAGACTCTAAAGGAGCTACCTCAGAAGTATAAATTAATACTTTTAGGGGAAGGAGAGAGAAAGGATGAGCTATTAAGATTAGCTGGGCAACTAGAAATAAGTAATAGAGTATATTTCTTAGGATATAGAGATGATGTATATGGTGTACTAAAAGCAATGGATATATCATTATTAACCTCTCAATATGAGGGGCTCCCAATATCATGCTTAGAGAGTATGTTACTTGTTCCCTTTATAGGAAGTCGTGTGCCGGGAATTAAAGAGGTAGTAGCTGGATATGGAGAGCTATTTGAACTAAATAATCATCTGGAATTAAAAGATCTGATTTTGAAAGTTGTTGAAGATAGAGAGCTATATGAAAAATTAAAAAGAGAGTGTAATAAAAGAGCTACAGAGTATAGTATAAAAAAATGTGTAGATAAGTATATTGAAGTATATGAGGGGAGATAAATGAAGAAGATTTTAACAGTATTTACACCAACATATAATAGAGCCTATATTTTACCGAAGTGTTATGAAAGTTTAACTAGACAGACATGTAAGAAGTTTGTTTGGGTAATTATAGATGATGGTTCAACTGATGATACTGCTGAACTGGTAAAAAAATGGATAGACGAGGATAAGATAGAGATAAGATACTACTATCAAGATAATAAAGGGATGCATGGAGCTCACAATAAAGCTTATAAGGTTATTGATACAGAGCTTAACGTATGTATAGACTCGGATGACTATATGACAGATGATGCTGTTGAGATAATTATAGATTATTGGAAAAATAATAAAAAAGAGGAGTATTGTGGATTTGGAGCTCTAAATATTTTCAAAAATGGAAAAGTTATAGGAACAGAGTTCCCTGAAGGATTAAAAGAGAGTAAATATTTTGATATATATAAGAAGTATAAAATCAAGGGGGATAAGAAATTTATATATAGGACAGAACTTATCAGAGAGAATCCATACCCTATATTTAGAGGAGAGAAGTATGTTGGATTGGATTACAAGTATATGAAGTTAGATGAAAAATACTGTTTGGGACTTTTAAATAAACCAGTATGTATTGTTAAGTATCTAGCAGATGGTTCTAGTTTGAATATGTTTAGACAGTATAGAAGAAATCCAAGAGGATTTTGTTTCTATAGAATAGAGAATATGAAAAATCCAAGAGGGAATTTACTATATAAATTTAAGGAGTCGATACACTATGTGGCTTCTTCAATCTGGTGTAGGAATAAAAAATTTCTAAAGGATACACCATGTAAATTTTTATGTATATGTGCTATTCCTTTTGGGTATATGTTGTATAAGTATACAGAGATAAAAACAAGATAAAATAGGAAATAGGGGAGAATAGAATGAGAGTGTTACATATAGTTGGAGGAATGAATGTAGGTGGAACAGAGACAATGCTTATGAATCTCTATAGAAATATAGATAGAGATAAGTATGAATTCCATTTTATATCTTATTATGATAAAAAAGCTTTCTACGATGATGAGATAGAGAGGCTTGGAGGTAAGATAATTCCTATGAAGTTTTCTAATAGGTTTGGAGCGATAGCTTCTATACTTCAGCTTAGAAAATTGATAAAGGAGAACAACTATGAAATAGTACACTCTCATACTTTATTTAACTGTGGAATAGGAGTTCTAGCAGCCTATTTGGGTGGAGCTAAGATTAGAATAAGTCACGCACATACTGTATTTGAAGAAAAAAACTCATTTGTAAAAAAGATGTATGTAGCAGTTATGGGAAAATTAATAAGAAAGTATTCAACAGATTTCTTAGCTTGTAGTGAGAGAGCAGGAGCTTTTCTATTTGGGAAGGATATATTGAAAGAGAAAAACTATAGTTTTCTTCCAAACTATGTAGACTATAAAAAATGTATGAATGATATAGATGGAAAAAGAGTTAGAGCTGAATTAAAAATAGAAGAGGATGAGATAGTATTAGGACATGTTGGAAGATTAATTCCGCTAAAGAATCATCTATTTATTTTAGAGATAGTAAAAAGAATGAAAGAGAGTGGAAAGAGAGTAAAGGCTATATTTGTAGGAGATGGAGATCAAAGAGAGAATATAGAGAGTAAGATAAGAGAGTATGGATTGGAAGATAATATAATTATTACTGGTATGGTATCTAATCCAGAAAGCTATATGAAGAGTATGGATATATTTTTGCTTCCATCAATATATGAGGGATTTGGTCTTGTACTATTAGAAGCACAGGCATCAGGTTTAGAATGCTTAGTATCTGAAAATATTCAAGATGAGACAGATTTAAATTTAGGACTTGTAAAGAAGCTTGAACTTAGTGATGGTGCAGAGGTTTGGAGTAAAGAGATTGTTAAAATGATAGAGAATAGAAAAAATATATCAAGAGAAAAGATTGAAGAAGCTTTTGTAGAGAAGGGATATGATTTAGAGGGAATTTTAAGAAAAATTGAGAATATATATGGGAGAAAGATATGAAAAAAAAGATATTGATAGCTTCTTATGATTTAGAAATAGGTGGAGTAGAGAGAAGCTTAATCTCAATGTTAAATAACTTTGATTATGAGAGATATGATGTAGAACTACTACTCTATAATCATAGCGGTGAGTTTATGCCTCTAATACTAAAAGATGTAAAGCTACTACCTGAAAATACAAAGTATAAAAGTATAAGATTGGGTATAGGGACTTTGATTAAAGCTGGTGAATATAATTTAGCTTTTCAAAGGTTGAGAGCTAAATATGGTTATGAATATAGAAAAGATAAATCGCTTGATGATACATATCAGATGCAACTTATGTGGAAGTATTGTAATCCATATTTTCCTAAGGTAGAGGAGGAGTATGATGTAGCTATAAGTTATCTATGGCCACATAATTTTGTAGCTGAAAAGGTAAGGGCTAAGAAGAAGATAGCTTGGATACATACTGATTACTCAAATATAAGCCCAGATAGAAATATAGATCTAGAGGTATGGGATAAATTTGACTCTATAGTTGGAGTTTCAGAAAAATGTGTAGCAACATTTTTAAAACTATATCCTAGTTTGAAAAAAAAATGTGTAGTTGTTGAAAATATAACCTCTCCAGAATTTATAAGAAAAATGAGTGAAGAACAGGTTAGCGAAGAGTTTGAAAAAGATAAGTTTAATCTTTTGACAGTGGCTAGATTTTCTCATGCTAAGGGAATAGATCAAGGAGTAGAGGCTATAAGGCTACTAAGAGATAGAGGAATAAATAATATTAAATGGTACATAGTAGGTTATGGAGGAGATGAAAATAAAATTAGAGAGCTTATAACTAGATATTCTCTTGAAAATATGATAGAGATACTTGGAAAAAGAGATAATCCATATCCATATATGAAGATGTGTGATCTATATATGCAACCATCTAGATATGAGGGAAAAGCAGTAACGGTGGTTGAAGCTCAAATATTAGCAAAGCCAATACTTATTACAAACTATCCAACAGCTCATAGTCAAGTTGTTGGCGAAGTAGATGGAGAAATTTGTGAACTATCAATAGAAGGAATTGCTAATGGAATTGAGAAATTTTATAGAGATAGAGAGCTTTTAGAGAGATATAGATCTAATTGTGAAGATAGAAATTATGAAAATAAAGAGGAATTAAAAAAATTATATAAAGTTTTTGAATAAATTAGAATATAGGAGAGAAAATGCAACCTAAAATAAGTGTAATAGTACCAATATATAATGGTGAAAGTTATATAGAAAGGTGTATAAACTCAATTTTAAATCAAACTTTTCAAGATTTTGAATTAATATTGATTGATGATGGCTCTAAGGATAATAGCTTAGAAATGTTAAAAAAATTTGAACAGATAGAAAAGATAAAAGTATATTATCAAAATAATAAAGGACCATCAGCTGCAAGAAATAAAGGTATAGAGAAAGCTATTGGTAAATATTTGATTTTTATAGATATAGATGATTGGATAGAAGATGATTATATAGAAAGTTTACTCAATGAAATAGAAAATAACAAATTAGATTTTGTAACTATTGGATATAATGATATATCTAAATATGGAGTATTTAGTGTAAATGATTTTTATAAAAAAAATAAAATTTTAACGAAACAAGAAATTCTTTTAAATATTTTTAATGGAACAGGGGGAGTTCCCTGGGGAAAGATTTATAAAAGAAATATAATTATAGCTAATAAAATAAAGATGAATGAAAATATTTTTATGTGTGAAGATCAACTTTTTGTTTTAGAATATTGTTTGAATTCAAAAAAAATTGGGAATTTGAATTTAAATAAATATAATTATAATAGATTAAATGAAAATAGCATATCAAATAAGTTGAATTTAACATACTATAAAAATTTTTTGTTATATTTAAAAGAGTTAGAAAAAATTTTAGTAGAATATAAAGTAAATAAAAGAATAACTGATCAAATAAAAATTAAAAAAGTTAACAGTATCTACGAAGGAATACTGATAAATCTTTATAAAAGTTCAAAAAAAGATAAAATAAAATATCTAAAGCTTTTTTCTCAAGAATTAAATAAAAATTATTTTTATTTAGAAAATACAGAGCTACTAAAACAATTAAAAATGGGAAAAGTATATAGAGTACATTTTTTATTAAAATTAATTATAGTGAAAAGAAAAGCTATAGATTTTTTTAAATTAGTACTAAGAAGAAACTTAATTAATATTAACCAAAGAAACAAATGAAAAATTTTAGATTTATTAAAAGAAAAAATTTATAATAAAAAAGGAGAATAAATATATAAACTAAATGAAGAAAAAAATATTATTTGTAATAGAATCTTTAGAATGTGGTGGTTCTGAAAAAAGTTTGATAACATTATTATCGTGTATAAATTTCTCTAAGTATGAAGTAGATTTACAATTATTTTCATATGGTGGAGAGTTAGAGGAAATAATACCAAAGGAGGTTAATTTATTAAAGCCTTTGAAGTATACAGAATTTTGTAAAAGTTCTTTAATAGAATTAAAAAATATGAAAAAGTTTAAATATTTAATAGCAAGAGTTATTTTTTCAATAGCATTAAGAGTAAAAAAAAGAGGAGTAAAAGAAACAGCTAGGTTATTTTGGAAGATAAATCAAAATAATTTTTCAAAAGAAAAACAAAAATATGATATTGCAATAGCTTATGCTCAAGGAATTCCAACTTTTTATGTAGCTGATAAAATAAAAGCAACAAAAAAGATAGCATGGATAAATACAATTTATAATTTAAAAGGAATAGAAAAAAAATATCAAGAGAAAAAGTATAAAAAATTTGATCATATAGTATTAGTTTCAGAGGCAGCTAAATGTATTTTTGAACAAGTTTATCCTAATTTAAAAAATAATTTAAAAATAATTTATGATATTATCAGTTTAAGAACAATAGTAGAAATGTCCAAAATAGGGAAAAAAATAATAAGTAGAAATGAATTAAAGATTTTAACAATAGGAAGATTAGATAAAAGTAAGGGATATGATATAGCTTTAGGAGCTTGTAAGATTTTAAAAGATAAAGGAATAAAATTCAAATGGTATATTTTAGGTAAAGGTCCATTAAAAGAGGAGATAGAGAAAAAAATAGATGAATTAGGATTAAAAGAATATTTTATTCTTTTAGGGGTAACATCTAATCCATATGGATATATAAAGAGTGCAGACATATATGTACAAACCTCTAGATTTGAGGGATTTGGATTAGCAATAGCTGAGGCAAGGATTTTAAATGTTCCAGTAGTAACAACAGAGTTTGATGCTGTATATAATCAGATGGTACAAAGAAAAAATGGAATAGTTACACAGATGAATG
Organism: Candidatus Fusobacterium pullicola; assembly: GCA_018883725.1. Lineage (NCBI taxonomy): Bacteria > Fusobacteriati > Fusobacteriota > Fusobacteriia > Fusobacteriales > Fusobacteriaceae > Fusobacterium > Candidatus Fusobacterium pullicola. The sequence goes on from JAHLFN010000020.1 coordinate 18,866, forward strand.
CTCAAAGTGTTGCAGATGGAATAATGGAATTGATAGAGAATAAAGAGTTAAAAAATTCTATTATTGAATATTTAAAAAATGAAAAAAAAGGAAATCTAGAAGAGTATGAAAAATTTGAAAAACTTATAGAGGAATAGAATGAAGAAAAAAATATTATTTATGGTTATCAGTATGAACATTGGTGGAGTAGAAAAAGCACTTTTAAATATGTTAAAAACAATGGATTCTTCTCAAAATGAAGTAACAGTACTGATGCTAGAGAAAAAAGGTGGGTTTTTAAATTCTTTACCTGATTGGGTCAAGGTAGATGAATTATTATACTATAAGGATATAAAAGAAGAATTTAATAAACCACCTAAAGATTTAATATTAGGCTATTTAAAAAGTGGAAAGATATTTAGAGCTATCTATCTCTTCATAATATCTCTATTTTGTAAATTAAAAGGGGATAGAGAGCTACTATTAAAAGCACTTTTTTCTAAATATCCAGATTATATAAGAGAGTATGATAAAGCAATAGCCTATGCAGGACCTATGGCACTAATAGATTACTATATAGCTAATAAAGTAAAAGCAAAGAAGAAATTAGGATGGATACATTTTGATATTACTACAGTTGGAGTAGATAGAAATTTATTAAGGAAACTATATAAAAAATTTGATGAGATAAATATTGTTTCAAAGGATGCTAAAGAGAAATTTGATTCAGTATTTCCTGAATTTAAAAATAAAACAAAGGTTTTTTATAATGTAATCTTAAAAGAGGAAATTTTAAAATTAGCAGGGGAGAAAGGATTTGATGATAATTATACTGGATTAAGACTTCTCACTGTTGGAAGAATATCAAAAGAAAAGGGACAAGATTTAGCTATAGAAGCATTGAAAAAAATATTAGATAGAGGAATAGATGCTAAACTCTACTTAGTAGGAACAGGAAATTTTGAAAAAGAGTGTAAAAAATTGGCTATTAATTTAGGAATAGAAGATAGAGTAGTATTTTTAGGAGCAAAGAGTAATCCATATCCATATATGAAAGAGTGTGATATATATATTCAGCCATCAAGATATGAAGGATACTGTATAACTTTAGCAGAGGCACTAATATTTGATAAAAAAATAGTAGCTACTAAATTTACAGGAGCTTTAGAACAGCTAAAAGGAAAAGAGAATAGTCAAATTTGTGATTATACATCAGAAAGTATTAGTGAGGGAATATTAAAATTATTAGTTTAGATATAAACAAATTACAGAGTGAGGTATATATGAAAAACAATATTTGGTATGATCGATATTTAGTATTAAAAGATAGAATTAAAAGAAAAAAAAATAAATTATTATATTTTAATCAATTAAAGAAAATAAAAGTAAAAAACACAGATGAAACTTTAGATAGAATTTTAAATGGAAACTATTCGGTGTTAAGATTGGGTGATGGTGAATTAAACCTTATTTTTGGAGAAAATTTAAAATTTCAAAACTATAATGAGAGTTTAGAGAGAGAGTTAAGAGAAGTATTAATAGATAATAATAAAGAATTATTAGTATGTTTACCAGATATATTTAATGGATTAGATATCTATACAGAAAAAGCTAAAAAGTTTTGGTTGGAATATTTAGAAAGAAAAATTAATAAAATATTAAAAGTAATAGATATGGAAAAGGTATATTATGATACACAGATATCAAGATTTTATATAGATGTATCAAATAAGAAAAAGGTTAAAGAAAGAATAGATAAAATAAAAAAAATTTGGCAAGGGCAAGAAATTATATTGGTTGAAGGAGAAAAGTCGAGATTAGGCGTGGGGAATGATTTGTTTAAGAATGCACAGAAAATAGAAAGAATACTATGTCCTTCACATCAAGCATATTCAATTATTGATAAAATAGAGAAGAGAGTTTTAAAAGAAAATAAAAACAAATTAATATTTTTAGCATTAGGTCCGACAGCAACAGTATTAGGATATAGACTATTTAAAAAAGGATATAGAGTATTGGATATTGGACATATAGATATAGAGTATGAATGGTACTTAAAAGGAGTACAAGAGAAAATAGCAATAGATAAAAAATATATAGGAGAGGTATCTTCTTTAGAAGCTATAGAAGAGTATAGAGATAAAGAATACGAAGAACAAATTTTAGATAAAATATTAAATTAAGAGAAACAGGGAGAGAATATGCCAAAGATAAGTGTAATAGTACCAGTGTATAATGTAGAAAAATATCTAAGAAAATGTATAGAATCAATATTAAATCAAACTTTTAGAGAATTTGAATTGATATTGGTAGATGATGGCTCAACAGATAGCAGTGGAAAAATATGTGATGAATATGCTTTGAAAGACAGTAGAATAAAAGTTATTCATAAAGAAAATGGAGGAGCTTCTTCAGCAAGAAACGCAGGACTGGATGTAGCTAAAGGAGAGTATATAGGATTTGTGGATAGTGATGATTGGATAGAAATGGATATGTATGGAGAATTATATAGATTAATTAAAGAAAATAATACTGATATTTCAGTATGTGGTATTAATAATATAAAAGATATAAAATATAAAAATGAAAATTTGAAAGAAAAAATACAAATTATAAAAAAAGAAGGGGAAGAGTTTAAAAAAAATAGATATGGAGAATATTACTTAGGGGTAAGTGTTTGGAATAAATTATATAGAAAAGAAGTAATAGAAGATATTAGATTTTTAAAAGACAGAATTTATGAAGACTTACCTTTTGGAATAGAGGTGTTTGCAAAAATAAAGTCATATGTATATACAAGTAAAAAATTATATAATTATTTTCAATTAAATGAAAGTACAACAAGAAGTAAAATATCATTAAAGCATCTTTCTATATTAAAAAATACATTATATTGTTACGAAAAAGTTTCAGAAGAGTATAAACAGATGTTTTTGAATAATATAGTAGGAAATTGTATATATATTTGTGTAGTTGTTGTTAATGAGAAAAGTATTTTAGAAAATAAAAATTTATTAAAAGGGATGAAGGAGATTTTAGTAAGTAATAAAAACTTAATAAAAAAAATAGAGTATAAAAATTTTAAGGAAAAGTTACAGTTTGAAGTAATAAAAATGAGTCCGGTTTTATTTTGTAAATTATATACATTTGGTAAAAAGATAAAAAAAATATTTAGGAGTTGATTAAATGGAAATAAGTATAATAGTGCCAGTATATAATGTAGAAAAATATTTAGGGAAATGTATAGAGTCAATACTAAATCAAACATTTAGAGATTTTGAATTGATATTGGTAGATGATGGCTCAACAGATAGTAGTGGAAAAATATGTGATGAATATAGTTTGAAGGATAGTAGAATAAAAGTTATCCATAAAGAAAATGGTGGATTATCTTCAGCAAGAAATACAGGACTGGATATAGCTAAAGGAGAATATATAGGCTTTGTAGATAGTGATGACTGGATAGAAATGGATATGTATGAAATACTATATAAATTAATAAAAACAAGTGGTAAAGATATGGCGAATATAGGCTTTTCTGCAATATATGAAGATAGAATTGAAAAATGGACTGATAACAAAAAAATTATATTAAATCGTGAAGAAAGTTTAATAGAACTTTTAAAGCATAGATATTTTGGAAATTATATTTGGGCAAATTTATATTCTAAAAAAATCTTTAAGAATATTAGATTTACAGAAAAAATAAAATTTGAAGATATAGATATTATGTATAAGCTATTGAATAATTCAAATGGAATAGTTTCACAAGGAATAAGTAAGTATAACTATATTCAAAGAAAAGATTCAACTATTGATGAATTTTTTTCTAAAAAATATATGGAGGATTTCAATATTCAAAAAATATATTTTTCTAGAGAGATTTGGTTTAAAGAAAATTATCCTCAAATATATAAAAAATATAATGAATATCTGTATAATAAGAAAATATTTTTTCTTTCTTATGATTTATTAGTACATCAAATTATAAAAAAATCTACAAATAAAGAAATAGATAAAATAATAAATATATTGAATATTCATTTTAAAGAAAATTTAAAATTAAAAATAGGGAAATTAATAAAAATAAGATTAATATTATTAAAAATAAGTAAAAGTTTATTTAAGTGGTCATATAATCGGAGAAATATTAATGATTAAAATAAGTATAATAGTACCAGTGTATAATGTGGAAAAATATCTAAGAAAATGTATAGATTCGATTTTAAATCAAACATTTAAAGATTTTGAATTGATATTGGTAGATGATGGCTCAACAGATAGTAGTGGAAAAATATGTGATGAATATAGTTTGAAGGATAGTAGAATAAAAGTTATCCATAAAGAAAATGGTGGACAATCCTCAGCCAGAAATATGGGACTAGATGTCGCCCAAGGAGAATACATAGGATTTGTAGATAGTGATGACTGGATAGAAAAAGATATGTATGAAATTTTATACAGGAATTGTAAAATGAAAGATGGGGATATAGGGATAATTGGAATAAATTTTGTTTATAATAATAGAGTAAGAAAAGGTTTAGAATATCCTTTACAAAGTTGGAAAAAGAAAGAGGGTATGTATAAATTAATAGAACATAAATATTTTGGTAATTATTTTTGTTCTAAAATTTTTTCAAGAAAATTATTTAAAAATATTAGATTCAAAGAAGGAATAATTTATGAAGATATTGATCTAATGTATAAATTAATTCATAAATCTGACATTATAGTAGCAGAAGGAGTAATGAAATATAATTATTTACAAAGAGAAGGAAGTACTGTAAGGAATAAAGATTTTAATTGTGATGAGTTTTATGTAAAAAAAGAAAGGATAAAATTTTTAGAGAAATACTATCCTTCTACTCTAAATCCAGCAGAAAAAGATTTATTTTTTACAGCATTAAAAAGTTTAGAGAATAGTAGAAAATTAGATAAAAATTTTAAAGAAATAGTAAGAGTTTTAAAGAAATATTATATATATACATTTGACTCTAAAATTCCTGTTAAAACGAAGATAGTTTTAACATTGTTAAAAATAAATAAATCATTATACAATATTTTTAATAATTTCTTTGGTAAAAAAGGAGAGAGAAATGCCTAAAATAAGTATAATAGTACCAGTATATAATGTAGAAAAATATTTGAGAAAATGTGTAGATTCAATTTTGAATCAAACGTTTAAAGATTTTGAATTGATATTAGTAGATGATGGCTCAATAGATACTAGTGGAAAAATATGTGATGAATATAATTTGAAGGACAATAGAATAAAAGTTATCCATAAAGAAAATGGTGGACTATCTTCAGCAAGAAATGCAGGACTAGATATAGCTCAAGGAGAATATATAGGATTTGTAGATAGTGATGATTGGATAGAATTAGATATGTATGAAGAGTTATATAAAATTTGTAAAGAAAATGATACAGATGTAGGAATAGTTGGAATAAATTATGGTGGAGCTTCAGAAAAGAAAAAGAGTAAAAAAATAGAAATATATTCTAATAAATTAATTTTAGATGATCTAGTATATAATAAAGGAAAAGAGATAACTTGGCCTGCTTGGAATAAATTATGGTTAAAAAAAGTAATTGGAGAGTCAAGATTTAAAGAGGGAAGAATATATGAAGATGGATTATTTTTATATTCTTTGAGTTCCAAAATCAAAAAAGTAGCAAAGATAGATTATGAAGCTTATAATTATAGAATGGATAATGAAAGTATTACAAGAAGTAAAATTTCAAAAAAACAAGTAGATTTTTTATATAATACTTTAGATATTTATAAATTTTTACCTTCACCATACAAAGAAGAGATGTTTATAAGAGATTTGATAAGATATACTGAGTATATTTTATTAGAGATGATTAAACAAAAAAATATAAATAAAGATATCATAAAAGAGATAAAAAAATTTTATAATGATAATTTTAAAATGGTAAAAAAAGAAAATAAACTAAGTGGATTTTTAAAATGGAAACTATTTGTTTTAAGTAAATATCCTAAAATTTATATATTATTAAAAAAACTAACAAAAAGATATTAAAGGAAAGAGAGAAAATGAATAATAGAATAGAATGGATAGATATGGCAAAAGGATATGGAGTAATTTTAGTAATACTAGGTCATTTTGGATTGGAAAAATTGGGATATTGGATATATTCTTTTCATATGCCATTATTTTTCTTTTTGGCTGGTTATGTATTTAAAGAAAAACTAAAAATAAAAGATTTTGTATTAAAAAGAATAAAGAAGTTGATAATTCCATATATTTTCTTAGGATTAGGAGTTATATTATTTAATCTATTAATAATGTTATATGCTAATACTTTTGATTTAACAGAGATTAGTAGACAATTAAAGTCTTTATTATTTCAGATAAGATATTCAAATTTGTGGTTTTTGACATGTTTATTTAGTTTAAACTTTATTTTTTTTATTTTATTGAATTTGGGACTTAGTTATACAATAGTATCTATTTTAGTATTAATAATGACTTTTGGGGGAGTAATATATTATAAATTTAATGGAAACCCAATATTTTGGAATATTGATGTATGTTTCACAGCAAGCATATTTTTTTTATTAGGATATTTATATAGAAAGGATATTGATTTTTTTAAGAATATTAAAGAAAAGATCAATCAATATTTTTCAATTAAACTTTTATTTTTAATGAGTATCTTCTTTAACTGGCTGATGTACTTATATTCTCAAGAAGGACTAGAGATGTTTGATTCAAGATATGGAAATCCAATACTTATATATTTTATAGCTATAATAGGAATATTATTAATTTTAAAAT
>JAHLFN010000021.1 GCA_018883725.1 Candidatus Fusobacterium pullicola
TCCAAATGTTGTCCCAGACTGCAGGACAAGTTCTTTACGCGTTACTCACCCGTCCGCCACCATCACCCGAAGGATCAAGTAGACTTGCATGTATTAAGCATTCTGTCAGCGTTCATCCTGAGCCAGGATCAAACTCTTCGTTCAATCTATTTAACTCAGTAAAATTTACTGATTATTTATTACACCAATTTATTGTTGTGTTTGCATTTATTGTCTTTCTCTATTCTGTTGCTAATGTTCTTATTCATTCATCTGTGCCGCTCTCTCGCGGACAAAGATTATAATATCATAAATAATATTTTTCGTCAATACTTTTTTTAAAAAATTTTATTTTTTATTTTAAACTATATTCTCTATTCTAAATATTCTCTAAATATCTCTAACTAAAATTTTAAAGGGCTGATCCTTACAAATCAGCCCTTTCATATCTCAATTTAATTCCACTTTATTATCCCAAATATTTATTTAAAATTTAAACTAATTTTTTTAACTCTGTAGCTACAAACTCTACATGTGGTCCTATTATAACTTGAACAGCATTACCTTTTTTAATAACTCCTGCAGCAATTTTTTTAATTTCTGCATCATTCACTTTTGAGCTATCAACTACATCTAGTCTTAATCTTGTAGTACAGTTATCAATATTTACTAGGTTTTCTTTTCCACCTAATAATGGTAATAGTGCTGCTGCAACTGCTGTATGTGCATTTACTCCTTCAGCTACTAACTCTATTATTTCCTCTTCTTCTCTTCCAGGAGTTTTTACACTAAACTTATTGATAACAAATGTAAATACTGTATAATAAATTACAAAGAATACTAATCCTAAAACTAATAACATAACTGGATTGTGAGCATTAGGGTTACGTAGTGATAATACAAAGTCAACTAATCCTGCCGAGAATCCAAATCCTGCCATCCAATCTAATGAAGCTGCTAAAAATACAGAGATTCCTGTTAATACAGCATGTAATAAATATAGTCCAGGTGCAACAAACATAAATGCGAACTCTATTGGTTCTGTTACTCCTGTAAAGAAACTAGCAAATCCAGCTGCTAACATAATTGATTTTATTTTTTCTTTATTTTCAGGTTTTGCTGTTTTTATAAATGCAAAACATGCTCCTAATAATCCAAACATCATGATTGGGAAAAATCCTGCTTGATACATACCTACATGGTAAGCTCCCTCAATAGTTGATGGTAATCCTGCATAAGCTAGTGCTGGATCTCCCCAGAATCTTCCTATATCATTTATTCCTGCTACGTTAAACCAGAACACTGAGTTTAGTGCATGGTGTAATCCTACTGGTATTAATAATCTATTAAAGAATCCATATACTCCAGCTCCAACTGGTCCTAATTTAGCTATTGAGATACCAAAAGTCACTAATCCAGAGTAGATAACTGGCCAAATGTATAGTAATATAAATGACACTACTAACATTACAACTGATGTTATAATTGGAACAAATCTTTTTCCACTAAAGAAAGCTAAGAATTTAGGTAGTTCTAGAGTATGAAACTTATTATATAGTTCTCCTGCTATAACCCCACATACAATCCCTATAAATTGGTTATTTATTTTTCCAAATGCTGGAGATACTTGATCTACAGGTACTCCTGTCATCTGTGCAACTGCACCAACTGAAAGTAATGTAGTAACAACTTCAAAAGCTACTAATCCTGCTAAAGCTGCAGCACCATTCTTATCTTTTGAAAGCCCAAATGCAACTCCCACTGCAAATAAAATAGGCATATTATCTATGATTGCACTTCCTGCTTTTATTAGGAAAGCTGCAAGTTGACTATTTGCCCCCCATCCAATTGGGTCAATCCAGTATCCTATTCCCATTAGAATAGCTGCAGCTGGTAATACTGCTACTGGAACCATCAATGCTTTACCAATTTTTTGCAAATAACTAAACATAAAACTTCCTCCTTTTATCATTTATATTTCAAAAAAAATTATAAACTATGATTTTTTATTTCATATTCTTAAATTGATTATAGCACAACTTTTCATTTTTTTCCACATTTATTTTAATTTTTTTCATTTATTTTATTAACTTATTGTTCTATTTTAATAATTTATATTTTGTTTTTTTATTTTTTTCACACTTTTTACAAAAATAATTTTACTACTATATATTTACCTCTTTTAATTGCTTTTGTCAATAAAGTTTCAACTATTTATTTTAATTAATATTTGTGGTAAAATGTAATATAGAACTAATTTTCGGAGGGAGCTAATGGAAGTTTCTTTGATAAATATAAAAGAAGATGTTAACAGATATATAAATATTATCTCAAATCTTATAAAAGTAGATGTTGGAGTAGTTGACAAAAATATGGTTAGAGTTACTGGGACAGGTCTCTACAAAAATATAGATGGAGTATTTGCTCTAGGAAGTGTCTATAAGAATACTTTAGAAACTGGAGAAACCCATATTATAAAAAATCCTAGGATACATACCCTTTGTAGCGAATGTAAAGATAAACAAAATTGTAAAGAGAAATTAGAGATAGCTACACCAATCTACTGTCACGATGAAATCATAGGAGCCTTAGGTTTAGTTTGCTTCAATGATGAGCAAAAAAATAAAATTTTAGCTGATCTTGATTCCTACCTCAACTTTACTAAACAGATTGCTGAATTTATAGGTATAAAATTTTTTGAATATAAGGAGAGCCTTTTACAAAAAGATCAAGAAAATACCTTAAAAACAATACTTGCTAATATCAATAAAGGAGTTATCATTATAGATAAAGATAATACCATTGTAAATATTAACTCCATTGCTAGAAAGAAATTAAATATTACTTCTGAGTGTATTGGCAAAAAGATAACTATTACTACACAAAACGATTATCTAATGAGTGAAGAGGTTTTTAAAATTACCATTGGAAAAAAAGAGTTCAATGTAGTTGGAAAAAAAATATATCTCACTTCCTTTGATAATAGAAAAAATTCCGCTTTCATATTTGAAGATATAAAAAAAATAAATGAAAACATTGCTGAAATTACTAGTAATAATAATGTAATCTCTTTAGATGATATATATGGAAACTCAGAGGCTACAAAAAGACTAAAAGAGAAAATTTTAAAAATTGCAGATACATCATCCACTGTCTTAATCACTGGAGAGAGTGGTACTGGTAAAGAGTTAGTTGCCCGTTCTTTACATTCACATAGTAATAGAAAAGATAAACCCTTTGTAGTGATTAACTGCTCAGCTATTCCTGATTCACTTCTAGAGAGTGAACTTTTTGGTTATGTTAAGGGGGCTTTTACTGGGGCTAGTAACAATGGTAGAATGGGAAAATTTGAGTTGGCTAATACTGGTGTCATATTTTTGGATGAAATTGGAGATATGCCCCTATATCTCCAAGCTAAAATTTTAAGAGTAATTCAAGAGAAAAAAATAGAAAGGATTGGCTCTAATAAAAGTATTGATTTAGATATTAAAATAATAGCTGCAACTAATGTTGATTTAGAACAAAAAATTAAGGAGCAAAAATTTAGAAGCGATCTTTACTATAGATTGAATGTTATCCCTATAAAACTCCTTCCGCTGAGAGAAAGAAAAGAGGATATTCTCCCAATAGTTGAAAAATTAATAAAAAAATATAATAATATTTCTGGGAAAAATATAATCTCTATCGATGAAGATGTTAAGTCTGCTTTATTATCTTATGATTGGCCAGGAAATGTTCGTGAACTTGAAAATACCATTGAATTAATGTTCAATGTTAGTGGAGATACGCGTATCTTAACAAATAATCTTCTTCCTGATAATATTTCAATGAGAAAAGATGATAACTCATCTATATGCTTACAATCAATAATAAAAATTAAAGAAGATGAATTAGAAGACTTTGAAACAATAGAAAAAAATTATATTCTACAAGGTTTAAAAAAATTTGGAAATACAACAGAAGGTAAAAAACTTATCTCTGAAAAGATGGGGATAGGTTTAACAACACTTTATAGAAAATTAAAAAAATTTGGAATCGAGTAGTTTTTCATTTTGAAAAATCACTCGATTTTTCATTTTGAAAATTTTTTCATTTTGAAAATACATTCCACTATATTTATTCGATTTATACTAAATTTTAAGTATTTTTTCAGTATTAAATTGGCATATTTTTTGCTTATATTTTTACATATAATTAATTTAAAAAGCCTATTTTTAAAACAGAATCACAAGTTTTTAGTTATTCTAGAACCTTGACAAATTTAAATTTTAAGAGTAAATAAGTATAAAAGGAGATGTAAAATATATGGAAAAAATAACAGAAAAAGTTTTAAATATTTTAAAAGAAGAGTTAGTTCCTGCTGAAGGATGTACTGAGCCAATAGCTATAGCTTATGCGGCAGCTAAATTAACTAATATCTTAGGAAATGTTCCTGAAAAAATTGATGCTTACCTTTCTGGTAACATTGTTAAAAATGTTAAAAGTGTTAAAATACCTAACTCTGATGGAATGGTAGGAATAGAAGCTTCTACTGCTATGGGAGCTATCTTGGGAGATTCATCAAAAGAACTTATGGTTATAGCTCATGTTGATAAGTCTCGTTTACCTGAAGTAAGACAATATATAGCTGATAAAAAAATAAATGTTTTCTTAAATGAAGGGGATATTAAATTATATATCAGATTAGAAGGAACTTATGGAAACGATACTGCCACTATTGAAATCCAACACTATCATACAAATATAACAAAAATCATAAAAAATGGTGTAGAGATTAAAGGATGTTCTTGTGATGAAGTTTGCTCTGGAGATGTAATGACAGATAGAACTTTCTTATCAGTAGAATTAATCTACAATCTTGCTAAAACAATTGATCTATCTCTAATTGAAGCGACTTTCCAAAAAGTAATTGATTATAACTCAGCAATTGCTAATGAAGGATTAACAAATAGTTATGGAATAGCTATTGGAAAAACATTAAAGGAGGGAATGGAAGAGGGAGTTTATGGAAACGACCTAAGAAATAAGATGGCTAGCTTTGCAAGTGCTGGAAGTGATGCTAGAATGAACGGATGTTCTCTACCAGTAGTTACAACAAGTGGAAGTGGAAACCAAGGAATGACTTGTTCATTACCAATAATAAAATTCTGTCAAGAGAAAGGATTATCTAAAGAGGAATTAATTAGAGGATTATTCTTCTCTCATATGACTACAATCCATATCAAATCAAATATAGGAAGATTATCTGCTTACTGTGGAGCTATCTGTGCAAGTGCTGGAGTAGCTGGAGCTATATCATTCCTATCAGGATTATCATTAGAGCAAATTGGATATGCTATTGAAACTACATTAGGAACTATGTCTGGAGTAATCTGTGACGGTGCTAAAAGTTCATGTGCTACAAAAATAGCAAGTGGGGTATCTGCTGCTTTCGATTCTTACTATGCTGCTTCAAAAAATAGAAAATTTGAATTTGGAGAAGGAATTGTAGGTAAGGACGTAGAAAAAACAATTAAACATGTTGGAATATTAGGACAACAAGGAATGAAAGTAACTGACGAAGTTATATTAGATATAATGATTAAAAAT
>JAHLFN010000022.1 GCA_018883725.1 Candidatus Fusobacterium pullicola
AGTATATTTGATTTATGCGAAATTATGTTACCAGTAGTTGAATAGAAAGGGAGCCTTCAACAAAAATGTTGAAAACTCCCTCTATTTGGCTATTTTTATTTTTTGTAAAAACTCATAGCTGAGTAGTTACCAGATGCTACTGATGAAGAGGTTATTGAAGCAGCTAAAAAGGCTAATATTCATGATCTAATTATGCAGATGCCAGATGGATATGATACTAATGTAGGAGAAAGAGGAACTAAACTTTCTGGAGGACAAAAACAAAGAATAGCGATAGCTAGAATATTCTTAAAAAATCCTCCTATTCTAATTCTAGACGAAGCAACTTCGGCACTTGATAATATTACAGAAAGATTAATTCAAGAATCTTTAGAGGATCTATGTAAGGGAAGAACTACAATTGTAGTAGCTCATAGATTATCTACAATTCAAGCTGCAGATGAGATAATAGTTCTTACTGATAGTGGTATAGAGGAGAGAGGAACTCACCAAGAACTTTTAGATAATAAAGGATTTTATTATAAGTTACATAGTATGAGTCAGTTATAGGGAGAAAGGGAGAATTTAATATTCTCCCTTTTTTCAGGATAGAATTATAAAAAAATTAATTTGTTTAAAATATTTTTGCTTCTATTTTATGAATTCTTTCAATTAAATTTATTTGATCTTCAAGAGTATCTAGGAATAAAGAAGTTGTCATAATATGATCTTCCATATGGATTAAAAGTAAACAAAGATCAACTCTTTCTCCAGAAGCCTCTTTTTGAATAAAATCAAAATGACAATCATGAACTTCAACAAATTGTTTTTTTGCTTCAAGAAATAAATTTCTAGCTTCTTCAAAATTTCCTTCATTAGCCTTTACAATAGCTTCTTTTCCTAGAGATTTTGCTGTTCCAGCAACAGCAACTCCAGTCATAATTTTTTCCAAAATTTCTTCTGGTATTATTTCTGTATTATTCATTTAAGATCTCCTCCAAAATTATTTTATTAAATTTAAAGCAAAATCTAAAACTTTTGCTCCATTCATAGTTCCGTAGTCAACCATATTAATGACTTCTACTTTTTTATTGTATTCATCAGCTTTTTTCTGGAAATCGTTTTTCTTAAATTTTACTTGTGGACCTAATAAAAATACATCATATTTTAATAAATTTTCATCAAAAAGCTCTAATGCCACAGCATTAATTTCTACATCTATACCTTTTTCTTCAGCCGCTTTTTTCATTTTAGTAACTAGTAAACTAGTAGACATTCCAGCAGAACAACATAATAATATTTTTTTCATAATTATCACCCTCTAAAAAATGTTTGTAAAACAATTTTAATGTTTTATTACAGTCATGTTAATTTTAAATAAATAATAAAACAAAATATAAAAAAAGTCAATATTTTTTTGTTGAATTTTTATTTTTTTATTAAAAGGCTCTATTTTATAATGTTTTTAAGCAATTAAAAAATATTATGATTGACATTAGAACGTTTTATGATATAATTAAAACTAAGAAATCGGTTTCGTTAATAATAGGTTATTTTAAATTAAAAAAGAGTAGAGTTAGAAAAGGGGTTAATTTATGAAAAGAGGAAAAATCTTAATAGTATCATCTATAATTTTTTCACAAATGCTTTTTGGAGCTAATATATTACAAAATTCATCATTTGAAAAGCCGTTATCAACAGCTATTCCAAATAATATTGGAATAGTGAATACAGAGAATTCGTGGATAAAATATGAAAACTCAGGTGGAAAAGGAAAAGTTGAAATCATAAAAGGTGATTTAGTAGCAATAACTGAAAATAAAAAAGCTCCAACTCATGGATTACAAGTTATTCAAGCACCATTAAAATTAGATGCTGGAGGGATTTATCAATTAAAATTTAAAACAGATGTTGATAAAGAAACTAAATTTACAATTAAAATAGGGGCTGATGGAGAGAGAGGATATTATGGATATTGGCAAAAAGATATTACTGTGTCTCCAAAACAAAAAGAATATGTATTTGATTTTGAAATGCTAGCAGAAGCTGATGAAAAAGCAAGATTTGAATTTTGGTTTACAGAAACTGATGAACAAGTAAAAATAAATGAAGTAAGTTTAGAAAAAATTGGAACGATAGATGTAAATAGAATGATAAATTTAGCAAAATTCCAAGTACAACACAAATACACAGTTACAGGAATTAATGAAAACATTCTAACTTCTAATGATATCCAAGCTATTAAAAAATTAAGCAATGGAAAAGAATTTGTTAAAACAATGGTACTTGAAGAGGATTCAGATTACTTAGTAAAAGTTGATGGAAAGTTAGCTGATGGAGAAAAATATATAGTTACAATTCAAAATGGAAAAACTTTTGAGTTAGATAAAAATAATAGAGAGTGTTTATTGAAAAATACTGGAGAATCTACTAAAGATGGAAAGATAACTATAAAAAAAGTTGGAAATAAGCAAAATATAAAAGATTTTAGAATTGAAAAATACTTCGGAAATCTAGTTTGGGAGGAAGAGTTCAACTATGAAGGATTACCTAAAGAAGAGGACTGGGGATATGATGTTGGTGGAGAAGGTTGGGGAAATGCTGAACTTCAATACTATACAGAAAAAAATCCAGACAATGCCTATGTAGAAGATGGAAAATTAATAATTACAGCTTGGAATGAAGCTTACGGAAAAAATGAATACACTTCTGCTAGACTTGTAACTAGAGGAAAGAAAGATTTTAAATACGGGAGAATAGAGGTTAAAGCTAAACTTCCAAAAGGAAAAGGAACTTGGCCAGCTATCTGGATGATGCCAACTGATTCTCTATATGGAGATTGGCCAAAAAGTGGGGAGATTGATATTATGGAACACGTTGGATTTGACCAAGATAGAATCCATGGAACTGTTCATACTGAAAAATATTATTGGAAAAACTCAAACCAAAAGAGTGCTCAGATAGATGGAGATAAAGTTTCAGACACTTTCCATACTTATTCATTAGAGTGGACTCCAAAAGTTATAAAAGTATATTTTGACAATACACTATATTTCACTTACCAAAATGAAAATTCTGGAAAAGATGCTTGGCCTTTTGATCAAAAATTCTATCTAATCTTAAATATCGCTGTTGGAGGAGCATGGGGAGGACAACAAGGTGTAGATTCTGAAGTTTTCCCACAAACAATGGAAGTAGAATCTATAAAAGTTTATGATTTAGGAATAAAGGGGGATACTAAATAATGAAAAAATTTCTTTTAGTTAGTTTACTGTGTAGCTTAGCAATGCCTACATTTACTGAAAATGAGGAATTGACTTTGGAACAAAGAATTGAAAAATTAGAAAAAATCATTGAAGAGCAAAATAAAGAGCTTAAAAAGCAAAAAATAAATATTAAAAAGAATGAAAAAAAATTAAGTCTAGCAACTCAAGAAAAACCTAAAGATGCAGATGGAGAATTACAATTTCATGGGTATTTAAGAACTGGTGCTGAAGGAAATATGAAGCATGGAAATAAAAATACATATAGCCGAGATAAACAATATGTTGGAAGATGGGGAAATGAATTCGATACAAATTTTAATATAAATTTTTCGAAAAAATTTACTCAAAGCAATGGAGCATGGACTAAATTAGTAGTACAATTAGAAGGTTGGAGTGATAACTATGATACAAGCATAGGAGAAAAAAATAAAATCGACCTTACAGAGTTATACATAGAGATGGGAAATGTTCCTATGTTTACTGGAGCATTTAAAGATGCAGTAATCGTAGCCGGAAAGAAAAAATGGGATGCTCAACAAGTAGAGATTATAGACTACTACTATCAAGAGGTTAAAGGAACTGGATTAGGAATTGAAAATATCAAATTATGGAATGGTTCTTTAAATCTAGCTTATATTTCTAATGATTTTAAAGATGGAGAATTAGATAGTTTAGAAGGAAAAAAAGCTGAAGATGTAAGAGCGTATAAGGCAAAATATACATATGGGGATATTTCTGGAGAAATCATGTATGCTCATGCTACAGATAATGATAAGATAAGAGAATACGATGTATTAAAACAAATGCACTATCCAGCTATTGGAGGAGAGATAGCAGAGAGTGATAGATGGTATAGAGATGCAGCAGATGACGGTTTCTATGCTGGATTATACTATCAACCAGATAATTTCTTTGGATTTGAAGGAAAAGGGCAACACTACTTACAATATGCAACTGGAATATTAGCTGGTGAGGGAATAGGAAAAATTCATACTGATGCTAACAAAAGAGCAGCGGACGATGCAGTAGCATATCAATTAGGACTTGGAGGAACTGTAAGACTAGGAAATAGAACTCATATGTTAGTAAGCTATAGAAGTTTACGTGCTAAAGATATAGAAGCTAGAAAAAAAGTAGGATATGGTTGGTATGCTGAAGATCAATATTGGGCTGGAGCTGGAATTGGAGATGCTCAAAAATCATGGAGAGTTGGTAAGTTAGAAACAGATGCTTTAGTTTTAAGACCAATCTACTATATAAATCAGAATTTAGATTTATGGATGGAAGCTGGTATAGCACGTAAAGATACTGAAACTTATGCAGGAGCTACAGAAGACCACTTATTATATAAGATTTCAGCAGGACCTCAATTAAAGTATTATGTGGGAAGTGCTGAAACATCATTGAGATTATTTGTTACTTATATAGGAGATAAAACAAAAAGAACAGAAAATGGC
>JAHLFN010000023.1 GCA_018883725.1 Candidatus Fusobacterium pullicola
TTGCTAAAGTAATTTCTGGTGTTTCAGTAGGAAAACTAACTTTTTCAAAAATTTCTCCCTTTTCATTTCCAACACCACAGATAAATTTTGTTCCTCCAGCTTCTATTGCACCTATTATCATAAATTTCTCCTTTATATTTTTTCTTTATATTTTACAATTTTTATTTAAGGATTTCAAATTTTTTAAGCTCATACCATTTAAAATCATTTAAAGTATATTCTCCAGAAAATTTAGGATTAGCTTCTAAATTTTTTGAATAGCATCTCGAAGTAAATACTTCTTCACCAGAGTTTAAAAATATTTCAATAGAACTATTATCTAAAAATATTTGAATATCTATTAAATTTTTTAGTTTAACACTTCTAGTTTTTCTTCCAAAACCACATTTTTCTAGATCTAAGGTAAAGATAGAACCATCATAAGTTAAAGATATACTATCTCTTAAAGTTAGATTGAAGTTTTTACATGTTATAAATTCAAAGTTTAACTCTACATTCTCTGCAGAACAATCCAAAGTTTTTTGAACCTCTCCTCTTAACTTTTTATACTCTTCTAAAGGAAGTTGATAGATTTTTTTACCATTAGCTTTTAACTCTCTTGGAAGAGTTAAGGCATGTTGCCACCCCTTATCTATAGTAGGTTGATTTGTATAATCTGCATCAGGTATTCCCATCCATCCAATTAAAATTCTACGGTTATTTTCATCTAAGAAAGTTTGAGGAGCATAGATATCAAATCCTCGATCTAATTCTATAAAATCTCCAAATTTATACTCTTTTTTCTCAAGATCTAGTTCTAAAGGGAAGTATCCACATTGATAGATATTAGCATAATCTATTCCTTGTTGCTCTACCCCTTGAGGACAACAGATTAGGAAAGTTTGTCCAGATATCTCAATAATATTTGGACACTCCCACATATAACCAAATTTTTCAGGAGTAGTAAGAGTCATATGATAGTCCCAATTTTCTAAATCCTTTGACTGATATATAAGGATACAACCAACATCATCTAAATTTCTAGCTCCCAATACCATATAGTAATTATCATTTTTTTCAAATATTTGAGGGTCTCTCACATGACAACTCATATTTTTAGGATAATCAATATTTTTTAAAAGAGTCTTTTTTTCTTTATATGTAAATCCATCCTTAGATTTTATTAAAATAGTATTTTGCTCTCTTCCAGCACTAATGTAATCATACTTTTTATCTGTATGTTTAACATTTCCAGTATAATAAAAGTAAAACTCATTATTTTTTATAAATGCAGATCCACTATAAACTCCATCTCTGTCGTCTTCAATATCTGAAAAGATAAAAGGTTCATACTCTTTATAAGTTATCCAATCTTCAGTAGTATAGTGTCCCCAAAGCTTCATACCCCAAGTGGCATCAAATGGGGTATATTGATAATAAATATGATTTACTCCATTGAATTGGCAAAGCCCATTGGGATCATTCAACCAACCACTAGGTGGAATAAGGTGAAAGTTAAGAGTGTATTTATCACCTTTCATTAATTCTTGTATTTTTTTTTGTTCATCTAAACGATTTAAATATTCAGTTTTATTCATGAGGTACTCCTATTTTTGTTTTACTAGAATTTTTGTCATAATCATACCAGTTCCCATACCAATAGCTATCATAGTCAAATATCCTAAAAGATTATTTCCTAAATAAGCAGGAATTGCAGGAATAAATGTAACTCCCATAACTGATGGTGCAACATTGAATAGCATTGCAAAAGCTCCAGCAATAGCTCCTCCTATCATTCCAGAGATAAAAACTTTTGTATTACTTAAAGTTACTCCAAATAGTAATGGTTCTGTTATTCCAAAGAAACAAGGAACGATAGAAGAAAGTTTTAATGTTCTATCTTCTTTGTCCTTTATACTCATAGCATAAGCTATTGCTGCTCCAGCTTGTCCAGCCATTGATGCAGTAATTAGAGCGTTCATTGGATTAACTCCTTTACTTGCTAGGTAACTTGTTTCAATTAACATAAGAGAAGTATGTAAACCAGTAACTGTTAAAGCTTGCTGAGTTCCTCCAAATATAGCTCCTCCTATTCCAAAAGGTAACTCAATAACCGATTGAACTCCCATCATAATAATATCTTCTACCATTGTAAAGATTGGTCCTAAAACAAAGAAAGCAGCTAATATACCAATAACAATAGTTAAGAATGGAGTGAAAACTAAATCAACAATACTAGGCATCCAAGATTTTATCCATTTTTCAACATGTGCTCCAAAAATACCAACAATCAAAGCAGGAAGTATAGTTCCTTGAAATCCTTCTATTCTAAATATTCCAACTTTTAAAGGTTCTACAGCTCCACTTGCTACTTCCCAGGCATTAGGTAACATAGGAGCAATAAGCATAAGTCCAAGTACCATACCAATAACAGGAGTTCCACCAAATCTTCTAAATGTAGACCAAACCACTAAAGCAGGAAGAAAAATAAATACAGTATCTGTAACAACTTGTGATAAAGTTAAAACTTCTGGTGAAAGAGTTAAACCAAGCTGCATTACAAATCCTCTTAATCCCATAAAAAGTCCAGTAGCAACTAGTACTGGAATTAATGGAATAAATACATCAGCTAAAGATCTTAGAATTTTTTGAATAGGATTTAAATTTGCATAAGCACTTTCCTTAGCTCCATCAGATTTTATAGTTCCATCAGAATTTATAATATTAAAAACCTTATTAACTTTACCAGTTCCTATAATGATTTGATGTTGTCCAGATTGATAAAAATATCCACCAATCCCCTTTATATTTTTTAAATTTTCAGTATTAACTTTGCTGTTATCTTTTACTACAATTCTCAGTCTTGTAGCACAATGCTCTAAAACAGATATATTGTCTTTTCCCCCAATATTTAATACTATTTCTTGTGCAATTTTGTTGAAATCCATACTTTCCTCCTTTTGTGAATTTCCTCTATAAATAATTTTTTATTTTACGGGAATGTTCCCATATAATAAAGATAATATATTTTAATAATTTTGTCAATAGTTTTTAAAAAATATTTCATATTTTACTTTTTTAGAATTTAAAGCTCTATAATAGTTCATATTATTATTTTAACTTTTTTTTTAAAGAGATTTAATGTATAATATATATTATTATATGGTAAAGGTGAGATTTAGATATGAGTAAAAAATTAACAATACTGGATATAGCAGAACTATCAGGGGTAGGAAAAAGTACTGTATCTAGATTTTTTAATAATGGTTATGTAAGTGAGAGTTCTAGGGAAAAGATACAAAAAGTAATTGAAGAGCATGGGTATGCTCCAAATTTATTTGCTAGAGGAATAAAAGCTAAAAATAATAAATTTATAGGTGTGATTGTACCTTGTTTAGACTCAGCTACAACTTCTACAATTTTGATGAAATTAGATAATAAATTGAGAGAGTGTGGTTATATTCCTTTAATTATAAATACCAATCATAATATTGATGTAGAGATAGCGAACTTAGATAATTTATGGAGACTAAATGTAGAGGGGATTATAATACTAGCTACTCAAGTTACATCAGAACATAAATCTTTTGTAAAAAGTGGAAAGCTTCCAGTATTATTTGTGGGACAATACTGTTCAAATGGTTATTCTATAGTTAATGATGAAGTTAAGGCTGGGAGAAAGATGGGAAAAAGAGTATTAAAATCTCACCCTAAAAATATTCTTTATATAGGGGTTGATGAAAGTGATACAATGGTTGGAAAAAATAGAAGAGATGCAGTGTTTAAGGTTTTGATGGAAGATAAGCTTATCAATATTGAAGAGATAAAGAGTGATTTTTCTTTAGAAACAACAGAGAAGTTGCTAGATTCTTATTTAAGATTAAAAAAACCAGATTTAATAATTTCGGCTACTGATAATATGGCACTTGGTGCTATAAAAGCAATACAGAAACATGGATTTAAAATACCTGAAGATATATCAATAAGTGGCTTTGGAGGATATAAAATATCAGATATTATTACTCCTAGATTAACTACAGTAAAATTTGATAATGAAAGAGCTGGAGAGTTAGCAGCGGAAAGTATAATTAAATTGATAAACGGAGAAGAAGTATCGAAAATACAAAAGATAGATTTTAAATTTTTGGATAGAGAAAGTATAAAATGATAAAAAAGAGCAAGATCTCACTTGCTCTTTTAAATTAAACTATTTTTTTAATAAAACTCTCATGATAAGGTCTCCAACTTTAACGTCCTTACCTTTAGCTACAATCTCTATTTTCTCAACAGCATCCATGTTGTTGATGATAACTGGAGTTTTTACAGATGGAGCATTTTCTTTTATGAAAGCTAAATCATACTCTACTAATTTATCTCCTACGTTTACAGAATCAGAAGTAGCAACTCTATTAAATCCTTGACCTTTTAAAGTTACTGTATCTATTCCAAAGTGAACGATCATTTCTAATCCATTTGGAGTTTCAAAGCTAACAGCATGATTAGTTTCGAAAATATCTATATCTCCAGCAACTGGTGCACAAATAGCTCCTTCAGTAGGATCAATAGCACATCCATCTCCTACCATTTTTTGTGCAAATGCATCATCAGGAACTTCTGATAAATCAATTACTCTACCATTTAATGGTGAATAGATTTCGAACCACTCCTCATCGTTTTTCTTTTTCTTAAAAAAATCGAATAATCCCATACGAATCCTCCCTATATTGAAATCAATATTGCAAGTATATTATTTCATATTTTTTAGAATAAATCAATCAGTTTTTTCGTTTTTAATAAAAAAAATAAAAAAATTTTTTCTAAAAATAGTTGACAAAAAAACATATATGTACTATAATCATATTATAAAATAATTAGCACTCGTTATAGAAGAGTGCTAACAAGATTCGAGGAGGTCGTTATTTATGAATCAAAACAAATTTACAGAAAACTCATTACTTGCTTTACAAGAGGCACAAACTCTTGCAATAAAAGGAAAACAACAATCTATAAAACCTGAGTTTCTAGCATTGGCTCTCCTTAAAAATAATGAAGGGCTAATCCCTAGAATTATTGAGAAATTAGATTTAAATTTAAACTATATTATCGGACAGTTAGAAAACGAAATTTCAAAATTTTCAAAAATAGAGGGAAATAATTTAGGGGATGTAACATTAGATCAAGGAACTCATAGAGTACTTATAGAAGCAGAAACTATAATGGAAAAAATGGGAGACTCTTATATAAGTGTTGAACATCTTTTCTGGGCATTGATTAGACAGCTACCTATATTAAAAAGATTAGGATTAGATGAAAAAAAATATGAAGCAGCTGTAAAGGAGATAAGAGGAAATCAAAAAGTAGACTCTCAAAACCCAGAAGCAACATATGAAGTTTTAGAAAAATATGCAAAAAACTTAGTCGAACTTGCAAGACAAGGAAAAATTGACCCTATAATAGGAAGAGATTCTGAAATAAGAAGAACAATTCAAATTATTTCAAGAAGAACAAAAAATAACCCAATTTTAATAGGTGAACCTGGAGTAGGTAAAACAGCAATTGCAGAGGGACTTGCTCAAAGAATTTTAAATGGAGATGTACCAGAATCTTTAAAAGGAAAAACAATCTACTCTCTAGATATGGGAGCTTTAATTGCTGGTGCAAAGTTTAGAGGAGAGTTTGAAGAGAGATTAAAAGGGGTATTAAAAGAAGTAGAAAATTCAAATGGAAATATAATTCTATTTATAGATGAGATACACACTATCGTAGGTGCTGGTAAAACTGACGGAGCTATGGATGCTGGAAATATTTTAAAACCAATGCTTGCAAGAGGTGAAGTGAGAGTAATTGGGGCAACTACTATAGACGAATATAGAAAATATATTGAAAAAGATCCAGCTCTTGAAAGAAGATTCCAAATAGTATTGGTAAATGAACCTACAGTTGAAGATACTGTATCTATTTTAAGAGGACTTAAAGAAAAATTTGAGATGTATCATGGAGTAAGAATATCAGACGGTGCTATTGTTGCTGCTGCTACTTTAAGTAATAGATATATAGCAGATAGACAATTACCAGATAAGGCTATAGACTTAATAGATGAAGCTGCTGCAATGATCAGAACTGAGATAGATTCTATGCCAGCTGAATTAGATGAACTTACAAGAAAAAGTATGCAACTTGAAATAGAAAGAGAAGCTTTAAAGAAAGAGACTGATACAGCTTCTAAAGAGAGATTAGAAAATCTAGAGAAAGAGTTAGCAGAGGTAAACTCTAAAAAATCTCTTCTAAAATCTCAATGGGAATTAGAGAAAAAAGATATTACTAAGGTAAAAGAGATAAAAGAAGAGATAGAAAAAGTTAAATTAGAGATGGAACAAGCAGAAAGAAATTATGATTTAACTAAATTATCAGAGTTAAAATATGGTAAACTTGGAGAATTAGAAAAACAATTAAAAGAGCAACAAGATAAATTAGATGCTTCTTATGGTAATAGTGGACTTTTAAAACAAGAAGTTACTTCAGATGAAATAGCAGATATTGTATCTAAGTGGACAGGAATACCAGTATCAAAATTAGCTGAAACTGAGAAAGAAAAAATATTAAATCTAGAAAATTCATTAAAAGAGAGAGTAAAAGGTCAAGATGAGGCTGTTAAAGCTGTAGCAGATACTATGATTAGATCGAGAGCTGGACTTAAAGATGCTAATAGACCTATGGGATCATTTATATTCTTAGGACCAACTGGGGTAGGTAAGACTTATCTTGCAAAATCTTTAGCTTATAATCTATTTGATAGTGAGGATAGTGTAATTAGAATAGATATGAGTGAGTATATGGATAAATTCTCGACTACTAGACTTATTGGTGCACCTCCAGGATATGTAGGTTATGAAGAAGGAGGACAATTAACAGAGGCTGTAAGAACAAAACCATACTCTGTAATACTATTTGACGAGATTGAAAAAGCTCATCCAGATGTATTTAATATATTATTACAAGTCCTAGATGATGGAAGACTTACAGACGGACAAGGTAGAGTAGTGGATTTTAAAAATACACTTATCATAATGACATCTAATATAGGAAGTAGCTTAATTCTAGAAGATGTAAATTTAAGTGAAGAAACTAGAGAAAGAGTATTAGACCAATTAAAAGCTAACTTTAGACCTGAATTTTTAAACAGAGTTGATGAGATTATAACATTTAAAGCTCTTGACTTAGCTTCTATTAAAGATATTGTAAGACTTGCATTAAAATCAGTAGAAGAAAAATTAAAAGATAGATATATTCAACTTAACTTCTCTGATGATGTTGTAGAGTACTTAGCAGAAAACGCTTATGAACCTCAATATGGAGCAAGACCACTTAGAAGATATATACAAAAAGAGCTTGAAACATCTTTAGCAAAACTTATACTTTCAAATGAAATTAAAGAGAGAGATAAAGTTGATGTTATACTTGAAAATGATGAAATCAAGTTCAAAGTTATAAAATAAAAAAATATAAAAGTTAAATAGCAAAATAGAGTAAAATATGGAAAAATTGGTAGTAGAAGTATTGTTATCAGTTTTTCCATTTTTATTTTTAAAAGGAAGTTTTTTCTCTAACTAAGAGTTGTAAATTTTATTCAAATAATGTATAATGATAAGATAGAAAAAATCTAGAGAGGGAAAAAATGAGTGTAGATATAATAAAGGAGTATTTAAAAAAACTTTCACCATCAAGAAAGTTGATATTAGGATTTTTATTGGCAATATTGGTAGGAACTTTTTTGCTGATGATGCCTTTTTCATTGAAAGAAGGAGAAAAACTTAGTTTTCTATCCTCGCTATTTACAATTGTATCAGCAGTATGTGTAACAGGACTTACTGTGGTAGATGTATCTAAAGTTTTTTCTCCAGTTGGAACGACAATTATAATATTTTTTATACAATTAGGTGGATTAGGAGTAATGACATTTTCCTCTATAATATTTTTGGCAACTGGGAAAAAAATGACTTTTTATGAAAGGGAGCTATTAAAAGAGGAAAGAAATGCTGATAGTAGTGGAGAGATTGCTGATTTTATAAAAAAATTACTATTTATAGTTTTTATAATTGAAAGTATTGGAGCAGTGATTTTGACAACACAGTTTATAGGACAAATGAGCTTTTGGAAGGCGATATACTATGGAATTTTCCATTCGATATCGGCTTTTTGTAATGCAGGATTTGCTTTATACTCTAATAATTTAGAGGGATTTAAATCTAATATAGTTATAAATTTGACTATAGGATATTTGATTACTTTAGGTGGAATAGGATTTGCCGTAATAACATCATTTATAACTGTAGTTAGAAATGGAGTAGATAGATTTAATTTAACTTCTAAGATGGCAATTTTAATTTCAATAATTCTTACTTTTGGTGGAATGATATTATTTTTTATTTTAGAATATTCTAATCCAAATACAATAGGAGATTTAAATATTTTTCAAAAAGTATTGGCATCATATTTCCAAAGTGTAACTTTGAGAACAGCTGGGTTTAATACTGTTCCTCTCGGGGACCTAAGAAGTTCTACAATATTTATAAGTTGTATTTTAATGTTTATAGGAGCTTCTCCAGGATCAACAGGAGGAGGAATAAAAACAACAACTTTTGGTGTTATTATGTTCTATGTTATTGGAATAGCAAAGAAAAAAGAGAATATAGAGGTATTTAATAGAAGAATAGATTGGGAAATATTAAACAGAGCATTAGCAATTCTTGTAATTGCAATTACTTATGTAGCCTTTATAATAACTTGTATTTTAGTAATAGATAATTTTTCTATGGAGCAAGTTGTCTTTGAAGTAATCTCAGCTTTTGGTACAGTTGGACTGACATTGGGGATCACACCAAATTTGAGTGTAATATCAAAGCTTCTTATAATAATAACAATGTTTGTAGGAAGATTAGGACCGTTAACTTTTGCTTTAGCAATAGGGGAAAGTAAGAAAAAGGCAATTTCAAAATATCCGAAGGAAAATATACTAGTAGGATAATTTTAAGGAGAGTAAGATAGATGAAACAATATTTAGTAATTGGATTGGGAAGATTCGGAACAAGTGTAGCACAGACACTTTACGAATCAAATGAAGAAGTATTAGCTATTGATGCTAATGAAGAGAAAGTACAAGATTGTATAAATGACAATATAGTAGATAATGCTATAGTAATAGATGCAACAGATGTAAATAGTTTGAAAGATTTAGGTGTAAGTAACTATGATATAGCTTTTGTATGTGTTGGAGAGATAGAGCCAAGTATTATGATAACTCTAAATTTAAAAGAGTTAGGAGTAAAAAAAATAATAGCAAAGGCTGTTACAAAAAGTCATGGAAAGGTATTAGCAAAGATAGGAGCAAATAAAGTTATATATCCAGAGGAGTATATGGGAAGAAGAGTAGCTCAACTTGCTATGGAACCGAACCTTGTAGAACATTTAAGATTTTCATCAGATTTTTTACTGTTAGAAGTAAAGGCTCCATCTATCTTTTGGGGAAAGAGTATAATAGAATTGGATATCAGAAAAAAATATAATTCAAATGTAGTTGGAATAAAGAAAGAGGATCAAAGCTTTAATCCAAATCCGTTAGCAACAACTGTAATAGAAAAGGGAGATGTACTTTTAGTTATTACAGATAATAAAACAGCAGACTTTTTTGAAAATATGAAATAACTTTAGGAGGAGAAAATGCATAATTTTGATGTCATTGTAGTTGGGGCTGGACATGCAGGTTGTGAGGCAGCACTAAGTTCAGCTAGAATGGGAGCTAATACAGCTATTTTTACAATTACATTAGATAATATAGGAGTAATGTCATGTAACCCATCAATAGGTGGACCAGCTAAATCTCATTTAGTAAAGGAGATTGATGCTCTTGGTGGAGAGATGGGAAGAAATATAGATAAAACTTTTGTTCAAATAAGAGTTTTAAATACTAAAAAGGGACCAGCAGTAAGATCTTTAAGAGCTCAAGCAGATAAGGTAAAATATGCTAAAGAGATGAAAAAGACACTTGAAAACTGTCCAAACTTAAATACTATCCAAGGAATGGTTACAGATTTAATCATTGAGGATGGAAAAGCTGTTGGAGTAAAAATAAGAGAGGGAGTAGAGTATAGAGCTAAGATGATAATTTTAGCTACTGGAACTTTTATGAGAGGATTGATCCATATAGGGGAAAATCATTTCAGTGGTGGAAGAATGGGAGAATTATCATCAGATGACTTACCACTTTCATTAGAGAGAGCTGGAATAAAATTAGGAAGATTTAAAACGGGAACACCAGCTAGAATAGATGCTAGAAGTATAGATTTCTCAAAGGTTGAAGAGCAACCAGGAGATGAGGAGTTACTTAAATTTTCAAATAGAACAAAGGATGAGGATATAATAGGAAGAGAACAGATATCTTGCTATATAGCTCACACAAATGAGAAAGTTCATGATATAATTAAGAGTAATAAGAGTAGATCACCTATGTTTAATGGAACAATTCAAGGAACAGGACCAAGATATTGTCCATCTATAGAGGATAAGGTATTTAGATATGAGGATAAAAATCAGCACCACCTATTCTTAGAAAGAGAGGGGAAAAATACAACTGAGATATATTTAGGAGGATTATCATCATCTCTTCCTACTGATGTACAGGAGGGAATGTTAAAAAATATATCTGGTTTAGAAGATGCTCATATCATGAGATATGCTTATGCTATAGAGTATGATTATATTCCACCACAAGAGATAAAATATTCATTAGAGAGTAAAACAGTAGAAAATTTATTCTTAGCTGGACAGATTAATGGAACTTCTGGATATGAGGAAGCAGGAGCACAGGGGCTTATGGCAGGAATAAATGCTGTTAGAAAACTGCAAGGTAAGGATCCTATAGTTTTAGATAGGGCAGATTCATATATTGGAACATTAATAGATGACCTAGTTACTAAGGGGACAAATGAGCCATATAGAATGTTTACCGCTAGAAGTGAATATAGATTACTTCTTAGAGAGGATAATGCAGATTTAAGACTTTCTAAGATAGGATATGAGATAGGGCTTTTACCAGAAGAGGAATACAGAAGAGTAGAAAAGAAAGAGAAAGATGTAGAGGAGATAAAAGCTAAACTTATAGCAAATTATGTTGGTCCAAGTAATCCTAGAGTAAATGAGGTTCTTGAAAAGAGAGGGGAAACTCCATTAAAAGATGGAGTTACATATTTTGAGTTACTTAGAAGACCAGAGGTAACTTTCCAAGATATAAAATATATAGCCGAATTTGCAGGAATAGATTTAGGAGATTATTGTAGAGATACAGAGTATCAAGTTGAAGTTCAAGTTAAATACTCTGGATATATCGAAAGATCTATGAAAATGATAGAAAAACATAAAAGTCTAGAAAATAAAAAGATACCAGCAGATTTAGATTATGATACTTTAGAGAATATTCCTAAAGAGGCTAAAGATAAATTAAAGGCAGCAAGGCCTTTAAACATAGGGCAAGCTTCAAGAATATCTGGAGTTTCACCAGCAGATATACAAGTTTTATTAATATATTTAAAAGCAAGGGGGAATTAAGGTGAGAGATTTCTTAATTTCTGGACTTAAAGAGATAGGTGTAGAATATACAGAAAAAAAAGTAGATAATTTATTAAAGTACTTAGAACTTTTATTAGAGTATAATTCACATACTAACTTAACAGCTATGAGAGATGAAAAGTTAATAGTAGAGAAGCATTTTTTAGATTCTTTACTTTTACAAAATTTAATAAAGAGTGACATGAAAAAAGCTATAGATGTAGGAACAGGAGCTGGATTTCCAGGAATGGTTTTGGCAATATTTAATGAAAATATTAACTTTACATTGATGGATTCTATAGGAAAGAAGACAAAGTTTTTACAGATGGTAAAAGATGAGTTAGGGCTTGAAAATGTGGAAGTAGTAACTTCTAGAGCTGAAGATTTTATTGATGACAATAAAAGAGAGAGTTATGATTTGGGACTTTGTAGAGGTGTATCGAAGCTAAGTACAATTCTAGAGTATATAATACCTTTCTTAAAAGAGGGAGGAGTATTTCTTTCTCAAAAGATGGAGGGAACAGGAGAGGAAGCAGAAGCTTCTAACGCTTTAAAAGTTTTAAATTCAGAAATAGTGGAGATATTTAACTTGAATCTACCATTCTCAAAGGATCCAAGAGTGGTAATAGAGATAGAAAAAAAAGCTCCAACAGATAAAAAATATCCTAGAAGAGCGGGAATACCATTAAAAAGACCTTTATAGGTGAAAGGAAGAGAGAGGAAATGACAGATTTTTTTAAGAGAAATAGAAAAAAACTTATATTTGTTACTTTCCTCTTTTTATTCTTTTTTGGAGGGTGGTGGACAATAAAATACAACCTTCCAAAAACTGTAGAAGTAGTAGTAAGATTATTTGTAGGACCAACTCTAAAAAGTAGTAGTATAGATTTTCAAAAAGATAAAGTAGTAATAAAAGATTTTTTATTGGCAGATGGAGAAGAGGTAATAATTGATACTCCAGAAGTTGATATTCTTTATACAAAAGAGTCTTTAAAAAACTTTAGAATAGAAGAGATTATATTAAACGGCGGAACAGCAAATATAACTAGAAGAAAAAATGGAGATATAAATATAGTGGCAGCTTTTGCTGGAGAGAGTAAAGAAGATGAGAGCAAAGAGGAGACTCCAGCTAAGGATGAACCATATAAGCCGGGAATAGGGATTCCAATAGATAGAATTACTGGAAAAAATATAACTACTGTATTTAGAGATTTAGGTTATAGGCTACCAATAGAGCAAACTGCTTATAATACTAATGGATATCTTACATTTAGCAAAACTGAGGGGATTAATTTACATTTTATAGGAAGTAATGGACCAGAGATATATGATTTTGCTTTTTCTACTACAAAAGAGCCGTATTCAATGACTATAAAGTTGAGCAATATAGCTGTAAAGAGTGAGTTAGTTCAGTATGGGTATGATGGTAAAGAGGTTTCATATGATGGTGGAGAATTAAATATGGACCTGACTATAGCTTCAAGCGGAATGTTAGGTTGGATAAAATTCCAAGATGTGGATGTAAGGTATATAGATTTAGATGATCCGATAAAAGCTGTTACTGGTGGAGTAGATTTCACAAAAGAGGGGATATTTTTAAATGCTACTGGAAAAGTGTTTGAAAAACCTGAAAAGTTTACTCTTGCATATAAGGATAACGAATTGAATATAGATTTTAATTTAAAGGATATTCAAAAAGAGAATTTAGAAAAACTTTCATATTTGAAGGGGATAGAATTACCCTTTGAAAAAATTAATATAGATAGTGTTAAGTTTAATCTAAATTTAAAAGAGGAATTGAAAGTAACAATTGATGCTTTTATTAAAAAGTTAGAGATGCCAGGATTAAAATTAGAGAATACAGATGTGAATTTTCTTTATGATAAGTTAGGAATCCATTTACCTAAAATATCTACTACTTTAAACAGATTAGATGAGAATAAAAGAGTAACAATAGCAGAGAAAATAGATGGAACAGTTAATTTCTGGGAAGGAAAGGGTGATTTAACTTTAGATATAAAAAATGTAAATCATCAAAAGTATATCCCAGATTTTAAAGGAAAATTGAATTTTGAGATTTTGGAAAAGGAGATAGACTTTAATCTAAGTTCAAATATTATAGACTTGGAGGGAAGATATCTCTTAGAAGCTAAAAAAGTTCAATTAGATAAAAAGAATGAGTATTTTTTAGAATATGATTTAAATAAAAATATATTGAGTACTGGGGAGGGAAAAATCAAATTTTCTCTTTTTGCAAATAACTTTATAATAGATTATTTTGTTAACAATAATCAACTTAATTTAAAGAGTTTTTCTTTAATAGGTGATTCAGGAAAAGAATTGGAATTAAGTGGTGATATAGATTTATCTAATATTAACTACAACTTAAAATTAGATAGTAAAAATCTACATTTTAAAGAGTTCTTAGGAGAAAAAGAGGGAGAGCTTAGAGGGACTTTTACTGGTTATATCCAAGGAGAAAAAGATAAAGTAAAAGGTGAGTTAGATATAACTTCTATCTCAGGAAAGTATTTTGGTAAAATAGATGATTTAAGAGGGAAGTTAGTGTTCTCTAAAGATGAGAAACTTTTTATGGAGTTTAATGGTGAGATTGGAAAGTTAGGATATAAAGATTATGAAGTAGATGGCTTTTATTTTGTTACAAGAATGAAGAATAATATTTTTGAAATAAAAAGCTTCAATAATCAATTATTATCACTTTGGGGAAATATAAACTTAAATAAAGAGAGTATAGACTTAAATGCTAAGATTGAGAAATTATCATCTAAAAAATTTGGAGTAGAAAAACCAGAGTTAAGAATAGATCTTCTTACAGCTCAATTAAAGGGAAAATTAAGTAATCCTATTGGAAAAATACAGTTAGATGATGTTAAGTTAGTTCTAGAAAGTGGAGAGATGGTAGCAGTAACTGGGGATATAAATTACCTTAATAATTATGTTACTATCAATGAAGTTAAAATTAATAATAATATTTTAAAAGGGAAGTATTCTGTAGAAAAAAATAGTTATGATGCAACCTTATATTTGATAGAAGAGAATATAGGAAGATACTATGGAGATACTAGTTTAAAATATAGAGTTATAGGAACAGCTAAACTTAAAGGTGAGGGAAAAGTTCTTACTTTGGGTTTAAAATCAACTATAGATAAAATTTATTTAATGGGAAATAAACTTCCAAATATATATATAGACACAGAATATAGAGCAGAAAATCTAAATGATGGTCTTTTAAAAATAAAGGAGATTACATTAAGTAATAGTTCTTTAGAGAATCTTTTTTCAATAGTAGGAGAGTTTGATGTTGTAAATTCTAATTTAAATATGAGAATAGATAATCAAAAACTTCCGTTAAAGTATTTAAAAGAGTATATTCCATTAGATGATTTAAGTGGAGATTTACTATTGAATGGAGATTTTGGTGGTAAATTAGATAGTTTAAATTATAATTTAAGTATAACTAGTGATACAATAGGAATAAAAAATGTGTTGTTTAATAAATTTAGAATTTTCCTAAATGGAGATTTAAAGAAAGTAGTTTTAAATGAATTTTCTTTTAAATATTTAGATAATCTCTTTTATTCTAATGGAGAGTATGATATAGTAAATAGTAGATATAGTTATAATGCTCAAGCTAGAGATATAAACTTTGATTTTTTAAATATATTTTTAGAAAAGTATGGAATCACTAATATACATGGTTTTTCTACATTTGATTTAAAGATAACAGAGAGTAAAAATAGTGGATTTTTAAAAATTAAAAATTTTAATCTAGAAAATAAAGATTTATTCTTGAAATTAGAGCAATTTAACAGTACAATAAGATTAGAGAATGATAAGGTATATGTAGAGGAATTTAAAGGTAAATTAAACGAAGGAACAATTAGTTTAGATGGGGACATAGTTATTCCAGTATTAAAAGAGATTTCAGAAAATCCATATTATGCTGAAAGATTAAAATATAGATTTAATCTAAAGTTGGATAAAATAAATTATAAATATGGGAATATGTTTGGAGTTACTTTTAATAGTAATATGAGTGTAATTGAAAATAAAATATTTGGAGATATAGAAATAATAGAAGGAGGAGTAGACGAAATACCTAATACCTCAAAGAGTTTATTTCAAAGAATAAAAGAGTTTTTATTCAAGTCATCCTCAGAAACTGTTAATAAGAGTGAGGATCTAGGTTCTGATTTTAAAATAGAGACAGTGTTTGAAAATTCACTGGATATAAATATTGGAGTCAAGATATCTAAGGGAATAAAACTTGATATTCAAACAGTAAACTCATTTGTTGGAGATGTAAAGGGAAATGTAATAGGAAATGGAACATTGAGTGGAAAAGATGGAAAATATAGCTTTATAGGAAATGTAGAGGTTATAGGTGGAAGTTTAAATATCAATGAGAATATTTTCTATTTAGATAGAGCTATGGTAATATTTAATGATCCCAAAACTTATCTTCCAAAGGTAAATCCAAATCTTTTAGTAGACGCTAGAGTTGATGTTCAAGATGAACAATTAGGCTTAAGCTTAAATGGTAATTTAGATAATTTACAATTTACTATAAATTCAAAAAGTGGAAGTAGTAGTGGAAATTTAAACTCTTTATTAACTGATACAGATAATTTAGAAGGTGGAAATAGTGCTACTACAACTTTAATAACTAATGTTATTGGAGGGCAATTATCACAAATATTCAGACCAGTATCTAATCTTGTAAAAAATACATTAAATATTTCTAAATTTAGAATTAGCTCAAATATTTTAAGTGAACAAACTAAAGATAATAATAATGATGAAGCTCAAAGCAGATTAAAGTTAGGAGCAGTTTTAGAAGCAGAAGATAATATATATAAAGATAAAGTGTGGTGGGTAGCAAGAGGAACACTATTGGGGGAGGATAATGTAAATAGCGAACAAAGAGATAGTAGTAATAGTGGAGCATTACAAGAGTATGATATTTCATTAGAATACAGATTTGATGCAACAAAATCTATTGGAATAGGAGTTGGAAAGCTCCCAGAAGACAGAAAAAAATCATCAGATAAAGAATCTAAAAATGGCTTAAATTATCATATAGACTTTAAATTTGAAAAGAGATATGATAGTCTACTAGATATCTTTATAAATAAATAGTGGAGGTAGAGATGAGAAAGCAGATAACAGTTTTATTAGTTTTTCTATTAAGTATTTTTTCATTTGCTGATGTTACGGGATATGATATCAAAAAAATTGAAATAGTAAATAATAGAGAAATACCTTATGAACTTATACTTGGAAGTATGAAGTCAAAAGAGGGGCAAAAATATGCAACTGAAAATATGATAGCTGACTATAAGTCGATAAAAGACTTGGGGTATGTGCAAGATGTATCAATATATCCAACAGTTTACGATGGCGGGATAAAGTTAACAGTTGATATTACAGAGAAGAAGGATAGTAAGGCATTACTTGAAGAAAAAGGGATAATTCCTTTATCTGAAAGAGAGAAGGTAGATACAACTCTTATAGTTTCTGATATTGAAATTGTAGGAAATACTCATGTAACTACTGAAGAGATAAGAAAGATGATACCAGTACAAACTGGTGGATATTTTTCTAGAAATAGAGTAATAGAGGGACATAAAAACCTTATTGAGAGTGGGTATTTTAGAGATGTAATTCCAGATGTTGTAAAATCTGGAAAGGGAGTAAAGGTAATATACACTATACTTGAAAATCCTATTATCAATGGTATAAATATAATAGGTAATACTGTTTACACAACTGATGAATTAATGCAAGTTGTAAAAACTGAACCTGGAAAGATATTTAACATAAATACTATCAGAGAGGATAGAGATAGAATAATACAAAAATATCAAGATGGTGGATATGTTTTAGCAGAAGTTACAGATATAGGTTTAAATGGTAATCTTGAGCTTGAAATATATTTAAGTGAAGGTGTAGTGAGAAATATTGAGTTCAAGAAAATGGTAACAAAACAAAGAGGTGCTAGAAGAAAAGCTACTGATGATGTTTTAAAAACAAAAGATTATGTTATAGCAAGAGAGGTTGAGTTTAAAAAAGATGAGATTTTTAACTCGAAAGCTTATGATGAAACAGTACAAAATCTGATGAGATTAGGACATTTCAAAAATGTAAAGTATGAAGTGAGAGATATACCAGGAGATCCTGATGGAAAAAATATAGTTTTACTTCTAGATGAGGAGAGAACAGCTATATTACAAGGGGCAATCTCTTACGGTTCTGAGATAGGATTATTAGGAACTATATCTATTAAGGATACTAACTGGAAAGGTAAAGGGCAAGAATTAGGATTTACTTTTGAAAAATCAGATAAAGATTATACTAGCTTCTCAATCAATTTCTATGATCCTTGGATAAAGGATACAGATAGAATCTCTTGGGGATGGAGTATCTATAAAAATACATACGAAGATGATGACAGTGCAATGTTCCATGAAATAGATACAATAGGAGCTAAGATAAATATTGGAAAGGGAATTACTAAAAATGTAAGACTTAGCTTAGGAACTAAACTTGAGTATGTAGAGGAATCGGCAGAACTATCTAAATTTTACTATAACTCAAGTAATGGAAATTATTATTGGGATAGTGGATATAATTTAGAAGCAAAAGGTTTAGATGATAAATACTATTTATGGAGCTTATTCCCATCTATTACTTATGATACAAGAAACCATTTCTGGAATCCAACAGCTGGAGAGTATGTAAAATTCCAAGTAGAGGGTGGATATGCTAATGGATATGATGGAAATTTCTTTGGAAACACTACTCTTGAATTAAGAAAATATCATGCTGGATTATTTAAGAAAAACACTTTTGCCTATAGAGTTGTAGGTGGAATAATGACTGACTCTACTAAAGAGGGACAAAGATTCTGGGTAGGTGGAGGAAGCACACTTAGAGGATATGATGGTGGATTCTATAAAGGAACTAAAAAATTAGTTGGTACTATTGAAAATAGAACACAATTAAATGATATTTTAGGATTTGTCGTTTTCTTTGATATAGGAAGAGCTTGGGATTATGCAGGAAGAGATTTATCATATCAACACAATGCTCAATTTGCTCAAGATGTAGCTATGTCAGCGGG
Organism: Candidatus Fusobacterium pullicola; assembly: GCA_018883725.1. Lineage (NCBI taxonomy): Bacteria > Fusobacteriati > Fusobacteriota > Fusobacteriia > Fusobacteriales > Fusobacteriaceae > Fusobacterium > Candidatus Fusobacterium pullicola. The sequence continues at coordinate 18,725 of JAHLFN010000023.1, forward strand.
AGTTGGACTAAGAATTAACACGCCAATTGGACCATTAAGATTTGACTTTGGATGGCCAATAAGAAATGATGATGCAAGTGGAATGGAATTCTACTTCAATATGGGACAATCTTTCTAAACTAAAAGTAGATTTTTTGAGTCTAATAGAGAAAGGCTATATTTGTAGCTTATTAAGATAGTAAGTATCTAAAAAATTAGGCTTAGGTTTAAGAATAACGGAGGTAATACAATGAAAAAACTAGCAATAACAATGATGGCACTAACTTTATCTGTATCAGCATTAGCTGAAAAGATAGGATTTGTAAATTCTCAGGAGGCTTTTTCAAAGTACTCTCAAACAAAAGTAATTCAAGAGAATTTAAATAAAGAGAAAAATAGATTAGAAAATGAGATTAAACAAAAAGAGGTAGCTCTTCAAAAATCTCAATTAGAACTTCAATCAAAGGGAAATAAATTAACTGATAAAGAGAAACAAGATTTCCAAAAACAAGTTGAAGCTTTCCAAAAATTTGTAAGAGATTCACAAACAAAATTAAGTAAAGAAGAATATACAAGAATGCAAGAAATAGAGAAGACAATGAATTCAGCTATAGATTCAGTAGCTAAAGCTGGAAAATATGATTACATATTAGAAGCTGGAGCAGTTAAATTTGGAGGAACAGATGTTACTGCTGACGTTATAAAGGCTATGGAGAAAATAAAAAAATAGGTATAAACTAGGGAGGTTATTATGAAATATAGTATAAATGAATTAGTAAACCTCTTAAAGTGTGAGATAAAGGGAGATTTAAGTCTAGAATATGTTTCTGGACTTGCTCCCTTTTTTCAGGCTCAAGAGGATAGTATCACATTTGCTTCAGATGAGAAGTTTTTAAAAAAATTAAATGAGACAAAGGCTAAAGTAGTTTTAGTTCCAGATATTCCACTACCTAATCTAGGAAAGATGTATCTAGTAGTAAAGGAAAATCCAAGAACTCTTATGCCAAAACTTTTAAGTTTCTTTAAAAGAGAGGTAAAACCTTTTGAAAAGATGATAGAGGATTCAAGTAAAATAGGCAAGAATGTAAAACTAGCTCCAAATGTATATATAGGACATGATACAGTGATTGGAGATAATGTTACTATATATCCTAATGTAACTATTGGAGAAGGAGTAGAGATAGGAGAAGGAACTATAATTTACTCAAATGTAACAGTTAGGGAGTTTTGTAAAATAGGTAAAAATTGTGTAATTCAACCTGGAGCTGTGATAGGTTCAGATGGATTTGGATTTGTTAAGGTAAATGGAAATAATACCAAGATAGATCAAATAGGGAGCGTAGTAATAGAGGACAATGTAGAGATAGGTGCTAATACTACAATAGATAGAGGAGCTATCGGAGATACAATTATAAAAAAATATACAAAGATAGATAATCTAGTACAAATAGCTCATAATGATATAATTGGAGAAAATTGTTTAATAGTTTCACAAGTAGGGATAGCTGGAAGTGTAGAGGTAGGAAATAATACTACATTAGCTGGACAAGTTGGAGTAGCTGGACATCTAAAAATAGGAAGTAATGTTGTTATAGCAGCTAAATCTGGAGTAGCTGGAAATGTAGAGGATAATCAAATACTTTCAGGATATCCACTTATGGATCATAGAGAGGATTTAAAAGTAAAAATTTCTATGAAAAAAGTTCCAGAATTAATAAAAAAAGTGAGAGATTTAGAGAAAAAATTACAGGAAAAGTAAAAAGGTGTTTGAAATTTTGCTAGAAAGTGGTAAAATATAAAAATACAAATAGTAAGATAAGATGAGGTAAAAATGAAAAAAAGAGTTTATTTTGACAAGTATGGAGAGATGAAGTTTATATCCCATCTAGACTTATTGAGATTTTTTGAAAGACTTTTTAATAAAGCAGAGATTCCTGTAAAATATAGTGAAGGTTTTCATCCAAGACCTAAGATGTCTTTTGGAAGTCCTATATCCTTAGGAACAGAGGCTTATAACGAAGTTATGGACTTTGAAACAGATGCAAAGATTTCAAATGAGGAAGTTTTAAAAAGACTCAATGAGAGTGGTGTTTTGGGATTCAGAGTACATAAAGTAGAAGAAGTTCCTAGAAAATCCTCGATAATGGAAGAGTATACTAATATGTTATATGAAGTTGAGGGTTCAAAAGAGGATATGGATAAACTTGAAGAGCTTTTTAATCGTGATGAAATATTAGAAGTGAGAGAGAAAAAGGGAAAAACTGTCACTAGAAATTTAAAAGAGAGATTAAAATGTTATTCAAGAGTTGGAAATAAGATGTCTATGGAAATTATAAATACCTCTCCAAACTCATATTTAGAGATGGTAGGAATTGAGCAACAAAATGTTCAGATAAAAAGATTGGGTTATAAAGCAAATTAGCTTTTAATCTATATCAAATAAAAAAATAAAATTAAAATATATTTTGAGAGGAGAAAGTGGTATGTTAGAGTTAAAATTCATACGTGAAAACAGAGAAAAAGTAGAAGAGATGTTAAGAAATAGAAATAGCAGCTTAACACTTGATGAGTTCTTTCAATTAGATGATCAAAGAAGAGAAATCTTAGGAGAAGTAGAGGCATTAAAACAAAAGAGAAATGTAGAATCTAATGAAATTGCTAGATTAAAAAAAGAGAAACAAGATGCCGCAGCTTTAATAGAAGAGATGGGAAAAGTATCTGCTCAAATAAAAGAGTTAGATACAAAATTAGCTGAAGTAGAGGAAAAATTAACATATATTCAAATGACAATCCCAAATATGTATCAAGATGGAACTCCAGTAGGAGAAGATGAAAATGCAAACGTTGAGATAAGAAGATGGGGAACTCCTAGAGAGTTTACTTTTGAACCAAAAGCTCACTGGGATATAGGAGAAGATCTAGGAATTTTAGATTTTGAAAGAGGATCAAAACTTGGAGGATCAAGATTTGTATTATATAGAGGTTTAGGAGCAAGAGTAGAGAGAGCATTAATTAACTTTATGCTAGATTTGCATACAACAGAGCATGGATATACTGAGCATATAACTCCATTCCTAGTGAAGAGAGAGATATGTGAAGGAACAGGACAACTTCCTAAATTTGAAGATGATATGTATAGAACATCTGATGATATGTTCCTAATTTCAACTTCTGAAATTACTATGACAAATATTCACAGAAAAGAAATTTTAGAAGAGAAAGAATTACCTAAATACTATACAGCTTACTCTCCATGTTTTAGAAGAGAAGCAGGTTCTTATGGTAAAGATGTAAAAGGTATAATTAGACTTCACCAATTTAACAAAGTAGAAATGGTAAAGATAACAAACCAAGAATCATCTTATGATGAGTTAGAAAAAATGGTAAACAATGCTGAAGAGGTATTAAAAAGACTTGAATTACCATATAGAGTTATCCAATTATGTACTGGAGACTTAGGATTTGGAGCAGCAAAAACTTATGATATCGAAGTATGGTTACCATCTCAAAAGAAATATAGAGAGATATCTTCATGTTCTAACTGTGAAGGATTCCAAGCTAGAAGAATGGGACTTAAATATAGACCTAATGGAAGCTCAAAAAGTGAGTACTGCCATACTTTAAATGGTTCTGGATTAGCAGTAGGAAGAACTCTAGTAGCTATAATGGAAAACTATCAACAAGAAGATGGATCATTCTTAATACCAAAAGCTTTAGTACCATATATGGGAGGAGTAGAAGTTGTTAAGAAGTAGTTTATTGATACTACTAATCTTTAATATCTTCATAAATAATTTACTATATATAGGAGTAGCTACACTTATACTTGTACTACTAAATATATTTTATAACAAAAATTTTAAAGAAAATTTAGGAAGAGTAAAATTTTTATTCTTCCTATACTTTATAACTTGCTTACTACAGATTTTTTACACTCAAGAGGGTGAAGTTTTATTCAAAATATCTAGATTTTATGTAACAAAAGAGGGAATGTATAATTTTTTATTAAATTATCTTAGGGTATTCAATCTTTTATTATTATCGTGGATAGTGGTAGCAAATGGAATAATTAATACAAAATATAGCAAATATCAAAATATTATTGAAAATGTAATTGAATTAGTTCCTCAGGCTCTTTTACTTATAAAAAAGAGAATGAGAATAAAATGGTTTTTTAGGTATATTTTAAAACAAATAAAAGTAAAAAACTGATCTAAATTATAATAACAAAATTCTTTTAATTGATTTTATTCTGAATATTTGCTAGAATTAGTATATATAATTTTTTAGGAGGAAAAAAATGGGATACAATTATAAAGATTTAGGTCTTTCAAACACAAAAGAAATGTTTGCAAAAGCAAATGCAAACGGATATGCTGTACCAGCTTTCAACTTTAACAATATGGAAATGGCTCTAGCTATAGTTGAAGCTTGTGCTGAAATGGGTTCACCAGTTATATTACAATGTTCAAAAGGAGCTTTATCTTATATGGGTGTAGAAGTAACTCCATTATTAGCTAAAGCTGCAGTAGATAGAGCAAGAAGTATGGGATCTGACATTCCAGTAGCTTTACACCTAGACCATGGACCAGACTTAGCAACTGTTAAAACTTGTATAGAAGCAGGATTTTCATCTGTAATGATCGACGGATCTCACTATGATTTTGCTAAAAATATAGAAATCTCTAGAGAAGTTGTTGAGTATGCTCACTCTAAAGATGTAACAGTAGAAGCTGAATTAGGAGTTTTAGCTGGAATCGAAGATGACGTTCATGCAGAAACTCATACATATACAAATCCAGACGAAGTTGAAGAGTTTGTAAGCAAAACAGGAGTTGATTCATTAGCAATAGCTATCGGAACATCTCACGGAGCACACAAATTCAAACCAGGTGAAGATCCTAAATTAAGACTAGATATATTAGAAGAAATCGAAAGAAGAATCCCAGGATTCCCAATCGTATTACACGGATCATCAGCTGTACCTCAACAATATACAGCAATGATAAAAGAGTTTGGCGGAGAAGTTAAAGATGCTATCGGTATACCAGATGCAGAATTAAGAAAAGCTTCTAAATCAGCAGTAGCTAAAATAAACGTTGATACTGACGGAAGATTAGCTTTCACAGCAGCTATCAGAAGAGTATTAGGAACAACTCCAAAAGAGTTTGATCCAAGAAAATACTTAGGAGCAGCTAAAGAAGAAATGAAAGCTTACTACAAAACTAAAATCGTTGATGTTTTTGGTTCTGAAGGAGCTTACAAAAAAGGAACTAAATAGTTTTTTTAGAGCAGATTTTATCTGCTCTTTTTTGATAAGGTAAAATTTTGAGCGACTACTATATTTTAGTTCTAAAAATAAAAGCTATTTTATAGTTTAAAAATTCCTTTAATTAAATTAATAGTTAAGTAATAATAATAAAAAAATGAAAATATTAATAGTGAGGCGAAATAAAAATGTTAGATATAAAAAATATTCATCATGTAGCTATTATTGTTTCCGATTATGAAAAATCAAAAAAATTTTATACTGAAATTTTAGGATTTACCATAAAAGCTGAAACTTTTAGAAAAGATAGAAATTCATATAAATTAGATCTAGAAATAAAAGGGAACTACCAAATTGAGCTTTTTTCGTTTTTAACTCCTCCAAAAAGGTTAACAAATCCAGAAGCATGTGGTTTGAGACATTTAGCTTTTGAAGTTAAGAATATTGAAAATGAAGTAAATAAGCTCAAAAAATTAGGTGTTAAGTGTGAGCAGATAAGAGTAGATGAATTAACTGGAAAAAAATTTACTTTTTTTAAAGATCCAGATGATACTCCACTAGAATTATATGAAGCTTAAATTGAACTAAAAATATTAGCACAAATGTCTTCAGAAGAGATTATTAGTAAAAAAGAGGAAAATTATACTAAATATTTTTTAGATAATATTTCCTCTAAGTAATCTATTTACAAATTAAATAGTTATTATAGACTAGTTCATTTTTTCTACTAAAGTTTTTCCAGCTTTGAATTTAACAGTTTTCTTAGCAGGGATTACTATTTCCTCTCCAGTTTTAGGGTTTCTTCCAACTCTTTCAGCTTTTTCAACTACTTCAAATTTCCCCCATCCGATGAAGTTTAATTCTTCTCCAGCTTTTAAAGTTTCTTCGATAGAGTTTAAAATTACTTCAAATTTTCTCTCAGCCTCAGCTTTAGATGCGAATACTCCCTTTTCAAATAGTAATTTTGTAAAATCTTTTTTTGTCATTTTATGAATCCTCCTAAAATCTATATAAAACACATAAGTTTCTATTTTATATCATATATTTTAAATAATTTCAATACTTTTTATAAAATTTTGCTAAAAAATTTTTTTTGATGTAAAATATAAGAAAAAATAGTGAGGGAGAAAAAGGATGGGAAAATATTTAATTATATTATTTTTACAAAGTTTATTACTATCATCGTGTACATCAATTAATTACAGTATAGATACAAAAAAATATAGTGCTAAAAGTCAGAATGAAAGAATTAGATTTATAATTATTCATTATACGGCTACTACTGACGAAGTTGGATTAAGAGCCTTGACTCAGGGTGGAGTAAGCTCTCACTTCTTTATAAGCTCAAAAGATGAGGAGCCTATATATAATCTAGTACCACTTGATAAAAGGGCTTGGCATGCTGGAATAAGCGAGTTTGGAGGGCGTAATAACTTAAATGATACTTCTATTGGAATAGAGATAACAAGCTATGGTGTAAGAGATGAGAAAAAAGATATAAAAGATTATGGATTTTTTATTCCTGAGGATAAATATATTGAGTTTACAGAGGGACAGATAAAAAAATTGGCGAGATTGCTTACTAATTTGATTTCTCAATATAATATAAAGCCAACAGATATATTAGGACACTCTGATATTGCTCCTACAAGAAAGATAGATCCAGGTCCAAAGTTTCCATGGGAAAGATTATTTAAAGAATATGGAATAGGAGCTTGGTACAATGAAAAAGATAAAAAATTTTTTATGAATAAAAAGTTATACAGTGTAACTCCAATTTTTAAAATAAAAGAGGAATTTAGAAAATATGGTTATAAAATAAACAGTACTAATGAGTGGGACGAAGAGAGTAGAAGAGTTATTTATAGTTTTCAATCACATTTCAACCCTAAAGGATTAAGTGGTAATATGGATTTAGAAACTTTTGCTATTCTAAAAGCCTTGAACAAAAAGTATAAATAAAAAAATCTTGTATAAATCAGGATTTAATGCTATAATAACCACAGAGAAGAAAACAATTTGATAAATAAAACACTAACTTTTTTCACGTTTCAAAAGCGAAGACTCACGTTTCAAAAATTTTAGGGTTTGTTTTTTCTATTTTGGTTTCATCTAAAATTTTTGGAGGTGCATTTTAATGCTAAAAGGAACAGTAAAATGGTTTAACAAAGACAAAGGATTCGGATTTATTTCTGGAGAAGATGGAAAAGATTATTTCGTACACTACTCTAATATAAATGCAAAAGGATTTAGAAATTTAGAAGAGGGACAAGCAGTATCTTTTGAAGTAACAGAAGGAGCAAAGGGTCCAGTAGCTTCTAATGTAACAGTAGCTTAATTATTTTTAAAATTATAGGGTACTGTAAGGTACCCTAATTTTATTTTTGGAGGAAGAATGAAAAAGAAAAATACAGTAAGACTCCAATGGTTTTTAAATAAATTAGTTAAATTATTTTTATTTCCATTACTTATAGTGGGAATTTTATTAAGAACCTATGATAATATTTTTAAAAAAAATCAGAAGAAGAAAAAGAGAGTATCGTATAATTTGTGGTACTAAAATATGCATGGGTGGCGGAATGGTAGACGCGCAAGGTTGAGGTCCTTGTAGGTGTTTCTCCTGTGAGAGTTCAAGTCTCTTCCCGTGCACCAATTTGTTAATTGAGAGGATATATTTATCCTCTTTCTTTTTTTAGTTATTAAAGGAGAAAAACAAGGATGATTAAGGTAGAAGATTATTATAACATGATAATTACATTTAAGAAAAATATGAAAACGGAGTTACCGGTTATATCTATTTCAATATTTTTATTTTTAACACTGTGGATTTTTTTTGGAAAATATAATATGATACTACCCCCATTTTTAACGCTTTATTTTAAAGTTAAATATCAACAGGAGTTTAGAATAAGAGAGTTAATAAAAAACTACTTAATGATATTAACAATAGCCTTTATGTCATTTTTAGCAGGAGAGAGTTTAATTTTCTGTATACTTATCAATTTGGCTGTTCCATTTTTTATAGTTTATTTTTTAACAAATAAATTTACACCAAAATCCTACTTTGTTTATGGGATGGCTTTTGTATTTATGCAACTTATGCCGATTTCCTCTTCATTACTTCCAATGAGAATAGGGGCTTTACTTTATAGTTTTATAGTTTTAACAGTAGCTTTATTTTTCTCCTCTAAATATTTGAAAAAAGAGAAAAAATATGATAAATTGAGGGAAAAAATACTACTACTATCACAGCAGATAAGAAAATTAGCTCTTGGAGAGAGTATAGAAGATGAGAAGTTGGAAGTGATTAAGAGTATTTCTAACTTAAATCAACAGATCTATTTTACAAGAAATTCAAGATATTTAGCTACGGAATATGGAAAAACTCTATATTTATTTATGATATTTTTTCAAAGGGTTAACTACTATATGGAAGAGTGTGTTGAAAGAGAAAAAAAATTAGATAAACAGTTTTTTTTAAGTTTATCTGATTTGTTAGAAAAAATTGGAAAAAATATAAAAATAGATAGTAATAGGGATTTGGTAATGGAGATAGAGAAATTTCAGAGAGACAATAGAGAGAGGATAGAAGAAGAGGGAGAGAGATTAGAAAGCATCTTAAATTTATTGAAAATAGCTTTATTAGGAATTAATCTTAAAGACCATAATAGAAATGAAAGAGA
>JAHLFN010000024.1 GCA_018883725.1 Candidatus Fusobacterium pullicola
ACAGTTCTCCTATATAGTTGAGATATCAATCTTAATTATACAGGAGGACTTATTATGAAAATAAGTGAAAAAAACAGATTAATATACCAAGCATACCTTGATAGTAAAATAGCTGTAAACTCAGCTACAAAGGATACTACATATAGGACCTATAAAAATTCAATGTATGACTTTATGAGTTATTTATATACAAATGAGGGAAATAGATATCTTTTATCAACAGATACATTGAAAGGAATAATTGAAACTCTTGAAAGATATATTATTCATTGTAGAAATAATGGGAATAACAATAGAACTATTAAAGGTAACAGAACAAGACAAAAGAAGAGAAAGTTATTTTCTCACTTGGAAACAGATATTTACAGTATCTTTATTAATGGAATTAAATCCTAAAAACTTTGATACTCAATCTAGATTATTATGGGAGTTATTTCTTGATAGTGGATTTAGAATAAGTGCTGTTCATAGTTTAAGAGTTAGTCAATTAGATCTTGAAAATAACATGTTTAGGGGAGTAACGGAGAAAATGGGAAAGGTTAGAGATTTATTCTTTTTCTCTACTACTAAAAAATTAATATTACAATTACTTGAAGAAAGAAAAAATAAAGGAATTAACATAGATTATTTATTTACAGTTAAATACAATAATCAGTTTGCTCAAATGAGCCAAACAGCTATTAGAAGAAGAGTAAGAAAAATGGGGCAATTAATAGAGATAGAAAATCTATACCCTCATACTCTCAGAAAAACAGCTATTAACCAAATAAATAATTTAAGTGATACAAAAACAGCCAGTGAATTTGCTGGACATAATAATACTAGAGTTACTGAGGAACATTATATTCAACCTAGAACAGCTATAGATCAACAAAATAGAATATATTTAATGAGAAAAAATGCAGGGTTAATATAATTTTTATAAAAAGGAGTTGACGATATGTATAAATTTAGTCAAAAAAGTTTAAAATACTTGAATGAATGTGATGATAGATTAATTAGGATAGCAAACCAAGCTATAAAAAGAATAGATTTTAGTGTCATAGATGGAGCTAGAACAGAGGAAGAAGCAAAGGCAAACCAAGTTAAAGGAACATCATGGACAAATAAATCTAAACATTGTAGAAAACCTAAGAGCTATGCTTTTGATTTTATTCCATACCCTTTTAAAAGTTGGAATGACTTAGAGGGATTTGAGAAAGTTGCTAAAGTACTAAAAGAAGAAGCGGCAAAACTCGGAATAAAAGTCAGATGGGGTGGAGATTGGAATATGAATGGTAAATATGATGATGAGATAGCAAGGGGAAGTTATGACGGAGGACACTTTGAATTGATGGAGGAATAGTATATGATTGATGAAGTATTAAAAATAGTTAATAAGTTTATTCCAGATAAGACAGATCAAGCTCAAGTAACTATTGAACTTGCTAAATTAGAAATAGAAGATTTTAAAAATAAAAAAGGTATAATAACTAGAGCTTTTCATTTAGTATTCCCTTTTGGAGTGTTTGTTCTAATTTGTATGTATATAGTAGAATTTTATTTAAGAGTCAAACAATATTTAGAAGTGGGAGAGTGGATAACTATCTCGATTATACCATCTGGTTTGGAATTACTATCACTAATATTTTTAGGACTGCTAATGCCTAGAAAACTATTAGAACCATTAATGAAATTAGTAATACAGTATTTAACAAATAAACTAGATTATGAAAAGAGCTTTAGAAAGTAGGTGGAGTAATGACTGGGAAAGAAATCGTAAAATTAATAGTAACTCTTGTAATTGGATTTATTCTATCAAGTGCTTTTGATCATTATAAGTCGATTCAATCTAACAATGATTCTATTTTAGTATCTAATGAGAAATTAGAGCAATTTGATAAGAGAATTACAAAATTAGAAGATGATAATAGAAAGCTTGGAGATATTTATGTAACTAGAAGAGAATTTACAGTTATAGTAGATAATCTTAATACTACATTGAAGAGAGTAGATGATAATATATTGAAACTAACTGAAAAGTTTTATGAAAGTCAAGGGAAAAAGTAAACGTCTAAAAAGGTTTTTAAAGCTATTTAAAAATTTAAATCCCCCGATTTTAAACTTTTATTTTTTTAATAACATTATAGCTCTTTTCTTCTCTATTTTAAGTTCTATAATTTTTTTGTTGAAATTATTTATTAAATGTGTTATAATGCAAGTATTGAAAGACATGGTGTGTATCTAGGCACCATAGTAATTGTGATTTTAGATATAGAGATTATAAAAATATAAATAATTTAAAATTAGAGGTATATAACAGTACCTCTTTTCTTTTATGTTAAAGAATTATATAAATGAATAATTTTATTGAAAGATATTGAACTCTAATTTTTATTAATAGTCAAAAAATAGGTGAAGAAAATATGGATAGAATAATCATGCACTATGATATGGACTGTTTTTATGCTTCGATAGAGATGAGGGATAATCCTAAGTATAAAGGGATACCGTTAGTTGTAGGTGGGGGAGTTGTTACAACAGCCAATTATGAAGCAAGAAAATATGGAATACATTCTGCTATGAGTGTATTTGAAGCTAAAAAGCTTTGTCCAACTCTCCTAGTAATTCCTGTAGATAAAGAGAAATATATAAAAATTTCTCAAACAATTCAAAAATTAGTTTTAAAAATAACTAAAAAGGTAGAATTTATAGCTTTAGATGAGGGGTATATAGATATAACAGATGTTGCAAAGAAATTTTCATCATTGGAAGGTTTTGCTGAGAAATTTAAAGAAAGAATAAAGTATCATACTAATCTTACATGTTCAGTAGGAATTGGTATAAATAAATTAAGTGCTAAAATAGCTAGTGGAATAAATAAGCCTAGTGGAAAATATATATTTCATTCTCAAATTGAATTTGTTAATTATTTAAAAGATAAAGATATAAAGATCATACAAGGAGTTGGAAAAAAGTTTAAGGAATTATTAAATAAAGATAAAATATATAAAGTAGGGGATCTTTATAAATATTCATTTATGGAATTAATAGGAAAATATGGAAAATCAAGAGGAGAATTACTTTATCTTTCGTGTAGAGGGTTAGATTATAGTGAAGTTGAGTATCAAAAACCTACTCATTCGATAGGGAATGAAAATACATATAAATTTCCTTTAGACTCAATAGAAAGTATAAAAAAAGAGATGGAAGAAATTTTTAATCACTCCTATGAAAGACTAGTAAAACAAGGACTTTTAAGTAAAACAATAGTATTGAAATTAAAGTTTTCAAATGGAGAGTTGATAACTAGATCTAAAACTCTTAGCAGACCTACTGATATTAAAGAGACCCTTTTTGAAAATCTAGAGGTTTTATTAGAAGAAATTCCTGAAAATATCTCTATAAAATTAGTTGGGATATCATTTGGAAATTTAAGTAAAAAATCTATTAGGCAATTAAGCTTTTTTTAGGTATAATATAAAAAAATATTGTATAGGGGTGGTAGATATGTTACTTTTAAAGTTGGTGTTATTTGTTGGAATGTTTGTTGGAATAACTTATGGAATAGAGTTTGTAATGCCTCCATTTGGACAGTTATATTATACAAATCCATTGGATATTTTATTATCTTTATCTCAAACATTTTCTTATAGAGTTGGTGTATCTAAAGATTTATCTTTAGCATTGACAATACTAATAATAGGATTAGTACCACTTATTTGTGTTATTGCTCTTGGAAAAAATTTAAAAAAGAAAAGAAAACAGTGTAAATACAAATTTTAAATCATATAATATATGGGCATCAAAGGAGAAACAAAATGGAATGGAAAGTTCTTGAAGTTCAAGATAAAAAGATAATTGATAAGTATACAAAGGAAAGATTTAATACTTGTGATTATAATTTTACAAATCAAATTTTATGGAGTATAGGTGAGAAAACAAGATATAAGATAGAAGAGGATATACTGTATTTAAAAGGTATTTATGAGGAAGAGGAGTATTATTATATGCCGATTCCTAAAAATGAAGAGATAGAAACTATATCTAGGTGGAAAGAGGGAATAAAGAATATAATTCAAAATGAAAAAATGAGAATTATTTTAGTACCTGAGTATTGGAAAAATATATTAGAAGATGAATTTTATTTAGAAGAGAGAAGAGAAAGTTTTGATTATATTTATAGTTCTGAGGATCTAGGAACCTTAAAGGGGAGAAAATATTCTAAGAAAAAAAATAGAATTAATAATTTTAAGAAATTATATAATTATACATATGAAAAAATAAATGAAAAAAATGTGAATGAGGTTATAGAGTTTCAAAAAAATTGGTGTAAAAATAGAGAGTGTTATCTTTCAGCTGTATTAAATAATGAAAATTTAGGGATAATAAATTTATTAAACAATTTTAAAGAGTTAGAGTTTATGGGGGCTATTTTAAGAGTAGAGGGAGAGATAATTGCATATTCACTAGGAGAGATATTGAATAGTGAATATGGAGTGATACATATTGAAAAGGGGCTTAATGAATATATTGGAAGTTATCAATTAATAAATCATCTTTTTGCTCAAAATGAGTTTTCAAATTGTAAGTATATTAATCGTGAAGATGATTTTGGAGATAAAGGATTAAGAGAAGCAAAAGAATCTTATCATCCAATTTTCTTATTAAAAAAATATGAGATAGTTGGAATAAAATAGACAAAGGAGGATAATATGAGAAGAGTTCTTTTTTTATTAATAACTTTTTTAATATTTATATTAAGTGGTTGTGATGGTGAAAAAATATCAATATCAAATAAAATAGAAGTAATTTCATCTGATTATCAGGGAGAGGGTAGATATTATAAGTATGATATAAAGATACCTCAAATTAAAGATGAATCTAGTGAAGATTTTACATACTTTAATTTAACTATGCAGGAGAATATGAGATATATAATTGAAAATCTTGCTACAAAAGAGAATGATGGTGGGATACAGGAGGCTTATATCTCTTTTACTAATAATGAAAATAGTTTTGGAGTTTTATCAATATCTGTTTTAACAAATATATATACTGGTGGAGCTCACTTTGAAAACAATTTAGAGTGCTATAATTTAAATTTAAAGGATAAAACAATTTTAGCTTTAGATAAAATTTTCAAAGAGGAAGCAGTCGAATATTTTAATATGAAAATAAATGATATAATAAAAAGTGGAGCTAAAGTATATAATACTAAGGGTGGACAAGTTATATTTTTTGATAATGCAGAGGCTAATATTAATAATGCTGTATTATCTTTTGAAGGGGATAACGTAGTTTTTACATTTTTAGAGTATGATTTATCACCATATTCTAGTGGAATGCCAGTATTTAAATTTAATAAAAAAGAGGTTAAAAAGTATTTTAATTAGAAGTATCAAAAGTATAATTATAATTAAAAAAAGTTGATTTATATATAAAAAAGATGATATAATACCCTGTATATATTAATTATTTAGGAGATAAAAAATGGAAATGAAAGATATTATTGCTAAAGTTAACTATTTTTCAAAACTTGCAAGGGAAAGAGAGTTAACAGAGGCTGAAAAAGAAGAGAGAGAAAAATATAGAAAACTTTATTTAGAACAGTTTAAGGCTCAAGTAAGAGGACATCTAGATAGAATTAAAATTGTAGATGGAGAAGTTGAAAATAACGGTAATAATAAGATTAAGATAATATAATTTTGATGGGGGCATATGCTATGAAAAAAGTTACAGTAAAATCTCTATATAGAGAAACAGAAAAATACCTAGATCAAGAAATAGTAATTAACGGTTGGGTAAAGAAAATAAGAGACCAAAAAAACTTTGGATTTATAGAGGTAAATGATGGTTCTTTCTTTAAAGGAGTACAGGTTGTATTTGATACAAGACTTAGCAACTTTGAAGAAATTTCACGTCTTTCAATTATTTCATCAATAGAGGTAAAAGGAAAGCTAGTAAAATCACAAGGTGCGGGGCAAGCTTTCGAAATAATGGCAGAAGAGATAAATGTATTCCAAAAAGCTGACTTAGAATATCCTTTACAAAATAAGAGACATACTTTTGAGTACTTAAGAACAAAGGCTCATTTAAGACCTAGAACAAATACATTCTCAGCAGTATTTAGGGTAAGATCAGTAGTAGCTTATGCTATACATAAGTTTTTCCAAGAAAATGGATTTGTATATGTTCATACACCAATCATAACAGGCTCTGATTGTGAGGGAGCAGGAGAGATGTTTAGAGTAACTACTCTAGATTTAAATGATCTTCCTAAAAAAGAGGATGGAACTGTTGATAACTCTAAAGATTTCTTTGGTAAAGAAACTAATTTAACAGTTAGTGGACAATTAAGTGGAGAGACTTTCTGTTCAGCTTTTAGAAATATATATACATTTGGACCTACATTTAGAGCAGAAAACTCAAATACAGCTAGACATGCTTCTGAGTTCTGGATGATAGAACCTGAGATAGCTTTTGCTGATTTAGAAGCAAATATGGAATTGGCTGAAGCAATGGTAAAATATATCATTAAATTTGTAATGGAGGAGTGTCCAGAAGAGATGGAGTTTTTCAATAACTTTATAGAAAAAGGGTTATTTGATAAATTAAACAATGTTTTAAATAGTGATTTTGGAAGATTAACATATACAGAGGCAATAGATATTTTATTAAAATCAGGAAAGAAATTTGATTATCCAGTTGAATGGGGAATTGACTTACAAAGTGAACATGAAAGATATCTAGCTGAAGAGTATTTCAAAAAGCCAGTATTCTTAACAGATTATCCAAAGGATATTAAAGCTTTCTACATGAAACTTAATGATGATGGGAAAACAGTAAGGGCTATGGACTTATTAGCTCCTGGAATTGGAGAGATAATTGGTGGTTCTCAAAGAGAGGATAGTTTAGAGATATTAGAGAAAAGAATCGTTGAATTAGGAATGAATCCAGAGGATTATGGTTTCTATTTAGATTTAAGAAGATTTGGAAGTTTCCCACACTCTGGTTATGGACTTGGATTCGAAAGAATTATTATGTACATAACAGGAATGACAAATATTCGTGACGTAATTCCTTTCCCTAGAACACCAAACAATGCAGAATTTTAATTAAGAGGGATTTATGACGGAATTTTTTATAATCTTAGTAAGCTTAATAGTTATATTTTATATAGTAACTTACCCATATCCATTTAAATTGGTAAGAAAAGTATGTAGAGTACTGTCTTTTAAGGAGATAACATATATAGAGAATAAAGATTTTAATTATGCAGATATCTCTCCTAAAGAGTTGAGTGATAAACTGATAATTGAGAAAAGAGTAATAGACTCAAAAAAATATATTAACGAAGATCTAGAGTATATAGTTATAAAGAATAGAGATGAAGAAAAAGAAAATTTACCATGTTTGATACTACTTCATGGCCTTAGAGATTGTGCAAATGATTGGTTAGAAAGAGGAAGAGTAAGAGAGAACTATATAACTTTACTAAAAGATAAAAAGATAGATAAGCTAAATATAGTACTATTAAACTCAGGATATAAGGGTATGGGATGGTATACTAATTTTTATGAGGATAGAAATCATCAATATGAAAACTGTATAATTCAAGAGATTGTTCCAGCCTTAAAAAAAGAGTTTCCAAATTCTGAATTTGGGATAGCTGGATTTTCTATGGGAGGATATGGAGCTTTTAAATTAGGACTTAAGCATTTGAACACTTTTAAAGTTATAGGTAGTTTCTCAGGAGCTATAAGTATAGTAAGAATGAGTGTTAATAGACGTGTTATTAGAATTTTTAATCTTCTATATATACCAAAATTTTTATTTAAAAGTGAGGATAAATTACATTTTTTAAAAGTTTTTAGCTCATGGGGATATAAAATTTTAAAAGAAGATCCATATACTATAATAAAAAAAATAGGTAGTTCAGAGTATAAAGATAGATTTTTTTATACGAGTGTTGGTGAAAATGATATAGAAACTCATCTTATGTTACAACAGTGGCTAGATACTGTTGGAAGAATGAAAAAACATAACTATAATTTTATAGGTTATCTTTGTAAAAATGAGACTCATACTTGGGAGTATGTAGCAAGAGATTTAAAAAATTTTTTAGTGTATTTTAATGAAAAAATTAAAAGATAGATTTATTTAAAAAAGAGGGAAAACTAAAAAAATTATATATTTTTTACAGTTTTCCTTTTTTATTTATATGTTTATAGTTTTAATTAAGGAGTCAAAATGAAGAAAAGAATTAGAGAGATAATAGTAGTTGAAGGAAGAGATGATATATCAGCTGTTAAAGCTGCTGTAGATGCTGAGATTATACAGGTAAATGGGTTTGCTGTAAGGAAAAAAGAGAATATAGATAGAATAAGAGTTGCTGAAAAAAATAGAGGGATAATAATTTTAACAGATCCAGATTATGCTGGAAATGAGATTAGAAAGTATATCCATAAATTTTTTCCAGAAGCAAAAGATGCTTATATAAGAAGAATAGAGGGAACAAAAGATGGAGATATAGGTGTAGAGAATGCTTCTCCAGAAGCTATAATAAATGCTTTAGAAAAAGCTAGATGTACAGTTTCAGAAGAACTACAAGAGAGTTTTACCATGAGTTATCTTATAGAGTGTGGTTTAGTAGGTGGAGAAGAGGCTAGTGAAAGAAGAGAAAAAGTTGGAGGAAGATTAGGAATAGGTTATTCTAATGGGAAACAATTTCTTTCTAAGTTAAATAGATATGGAATAACTAGAGAAGAGTTTGAAGAAGCTTTAACTTTTGTTAATTCATCTAATTAGAATAATTTTATAGATAATTAAAAAGTAAAGGATTGGTTTATAGCTACTATTTAACTATCTTTTATTTTAGGAGAAAGGTAGAGTTTAGTTTATTTTTTAAGAAGTTGATTAACTAAAGCTTTTTTACCCACTTTGCTAAGTTAATCTAACTTCTTTAAAAAATATTCAATTTTTTTATTATTTTGATACTTAATGGAGTTAAATATTAAAATTTCATTTTAGAAAAATGTTCTTTTCCAGCTCCACAAGGTGGGCATACCCAATCTTTAGAAAGCTCTTCAAAAGAGGTACCAGCCGGAATACCATGTTCGATATCACCAATATTAGGGTCGTAGACATAACCGCAGACTTCACATACATATTTTTTCATTTTAAACCTCCAAATATATAAAGCATTTTCTATATTATATAATTTTTTTGTAATTTTTACATCATTTTTTTGACTTTGGAATAAAATAAAAATAAAATTTATTTTTCTTGAATAGTAAGCTGTTTGATGTTACAATTATATTAAAGAAGAAAAAGTAAAATAGGAGAAATTATGAAAGTTTTAAAGATTTTAATGTTACAAATAATGGTAGGTACTATAGCTTTAAGTTTTTCTGGTCAACCAGATTGGTCAACTGTAGCGGTATATGATAATAAAATTCCTGAAAATATAGTGATGAATATAAAATATCCAGAACATCCAGAAGTATTAGATTATATATTTATACGGTCAAGAACAGCAAATCTTAGAGATGAGCCAAGTACACAAGGAAAAATTATAGGGAAATATCCATATGATACAAAGTTAAAAGCTATAGAAAAGGTACTGAATTATGGAAATTTATGGTACTATGTGGAAGATTCACAAGGGAATAGAGGATATATATCAGCTAATGTTGCAAGAAAAAGAGTATTCAGATTTCAAAAAGCAATGGATAAAATAGCTGAATTAGAAAAATTTATACAAAGCCAAAGAGAATTAGGAAGAGAGGTTATTAGTACCAACTCGTATGTTCCTAATCCTAATAATCAAAACTTTAAAAGACAAAAGGATAAGTATGGAACAAGTTTAGATCAAAGTAGTATAGGAAAATCAGTTGTAGATGGAGAGGAGATATATATTCCAGATAGAGCAATACTATCTGTAATAGAAAAAGGAGAAAAAACTTCGAGAATAAAAGTAGCGAGTATTCCGGAGGAATTAATTGTGGATAACTCAACTTTATCAAGAAACCCTAAGATACAGAATGAATTTTCTAAGGTAGTTGCAATTGATGTAGCAAACCAAAATATGATGGTATTTGAGAAAAATAGTGAGGATATTTGGGAAGTTATATCCTATGTATACAGTAAGACAGGAATAGAGAGTAAGCTTGGATTTGAAACACCGAAGGGATTTTTCATATCGCCATTAGCTAAATATATTATGCCATACAATAGTGAAATAGGAGAAAAAGAGGGATATGCAAGATATGCTATAAGATTTTCCGGTGGAGGATATTTACATGGAACTCCTATTAACTATGATGAGGAGATAAATAAAGAGTTCTTTATGAAACAAAAGGAAAAAACTTTAGGGACTTTTACAGGAACTAGAAAGTGTATAAGAACTACTGAGGGACATGCAAGATTTCTTTTTAACTGGGTTGTAGAGAAACCAAATAATAATTATAATGAACAAAGACCAACTGAAAATGTTATGTTTATAATTTTTTAAAGGTGAGAGTAGATGAAAAGAATTTTTACTATGCTAATAATGTTAGTTGTTATGTTAGGATGTAGTTCAAATGAGGTTAAATTCAATAAAATAAAAATAGTAGAAAGTGAACCAAAATTTATTTTAGTAGAATAGTAGTAAAGAGTTTATAAAGTTATTTAAAAGAACTAGGAGTAAAATCTACTGTTTAATTATTGTTACATTAAAAGTAGATGTACAGTAGTTGCTTTTGTGGTGAAATTAGTAAAGATATTTCTTATTGAAATGAAAAATAAAGAGGAGTATATATTTAATAAAAAATATAAGAACTCCTCTTTTATTTTGTTTTAAAGGTAGAAATTTATGAAAAAATTTTAAAAGTTTTTTAGAAAAAAATATATTTATGATTAAAAATTGAATGTTTGAAATATGAAATTAAATATGCTATAATTATTTAAATGAATATGTGAAAGTAATTTAAAAAAGTGGATTTAAAGGAAGAAAAAATAAAAAAAATAGGAATAAAACGATTAATTTTTAATAAATGAATGAAAAATTGAACATTCATAGAAGAGGGAGAAAATGAGAGGAAACTTTCTTACAAAATTAACTTATGAAATGTATTATCTGATGTTTGCTATTTCCGAAAGAAGAAAAAAGCAAAAAGAGATAAATAATATAGCTAATAAATTTTTAAAATATAACAATGAAAGAGTTTTAAAAAGTATAGAAAAGAAAAAGATAAATAAGGTATTAATACTTTTACCTCATTGTTTACAAAGATACGTTTGTCCACTTAAAGTAACTTCAAGTATTGAAAATTGTAAGAAATGTGGACAATGTGTGATAGGGGATTTTTTGAATATAAAATCAGAATTCCCTGTAGAGGTAAAAATAGCGACTGGGGGAACATTAGCTAGAAAACATATAAAAGATACAAGGCCAGATTTAGTTATGGCAGTAGCCTGTAAAAGAGATTTAGTATCAGGAATACATGATGCTTACCCAGTAAATGTTTATGGAATATTTAATGAAATTCCAAATGAACCATGTATAGATACTACAGTATCTATAGAAAAGGTTAGAGAGTTTTTAAATAAGATATTTGTGGATTAGGAGGGGAAAATTTGAAGAAGAGATATTTTTTATTAGCTCTTATGTTTGCAATGGGAGTTTCAAGTTTTGCATCTGAGAGAGATGATTTAGCCTTTGTAGATGAGTTGTATAAGCAAAAAAAATTTGATATGGCAATAGTAGAATCGAAAAGTTTTTTAGATAAGTATCCTAACTCTAAATATAATAAAAGTATTCAAGATAGAATAGCGAAAGTATATTTTTTAACATGGGATTATCAAAATGCTATCAAATATTTTAAAATATTATTAATGAATAATGATCTAAAAGAAAAAGAGAAAAATGAAATTAGGTACTATTTAGTTAGATGTTATGCTGGAATAGGTGATAAGAAGTCTAGTGATGAATATTTAAAATTGATAGATAGTAAAAATGAATATTATGAAAAGGCTATCTATGATACAGGAACTACTTATTTAAGTAATGAGAATTATCCATTGGCAGAAGAAGCTTTTCAAAAAGTTATAGTTTTAAATGGAAAGTATTATAATGAGGCTATATTGAGTATGGCATTATTATCATATAATAAAGGTGATTATAATAGAAGTATAGCTTATCTAAATGAATATGCACAATTAAAAGGTAAGAAAAATATGATTTTTATGAACTATCTTTTAGGATCATCATACTATAAATTAGATCAAGTAGATTTAGCTAGCAGATATTTTGAGGAAGCAGTAAAAGAAGATAAGGAGAGTCCTTATGGGAAAAAAGCTATTTTAAATCTTATAGAAATTTATAGTAATAAGGGAGAGATAGCTAAGGTAGAAGAAAAGATTGAATTAATAAAGGGAACAACTGACTATAACGAAGGAATGAGGATACTAGGAGATTCCTTTGCAACAAAGGGAGAATATAGTAAAGCGATTGAATGTTATAATAAAACAGATGATTTTAGTAATCCTAAATTACTTTATAGTTATGGATTTTCTTTATATAAATTAGATAATTTAAAAGATGCCCAAACATATTTTGAAAGTTTAAAAAGTAGTTCATATTATAATCAAGCTATCTATTATATTTTTGCAATTGATTATAAATTAGGAAATTATAAGAAAATAATTCAAAATAGAGCAGAGGTAAAAAAAGTTAATGTTAATCAACAAGATATGGAGAATATAAATATAATTATAGCTAATTCTGCATATGAAGTTGGAGATTATAAGCTTTCAAGGGAATACTATAGTAAAAATTACAATTTGAAGCCAAATAAAGAGAGTTTGTATAGAATAATTGTTATAGATAACAAACTAGAAGATTTAGAGGATATAAAAGCTAAATTTTCTGAATATAAGAGTAAGTTTTCAACAGATACCCAGTATAAAAAAAATATATATCTGTCTGTAGGAGAGGTATATTATAAAAAAGGAATGTTGAAAGAGAGTTCGCAGGTATACAAAGAGTATTTAAGTACACAAAAAGATTTTGATATTTTAAATAATCTAGTTACAGTATTACTTGCACAACAAAATTATAGTGAAATGATGACTTATTTAGAAGAGGGAGATAATTCACCTAACAGTGTTTACTTAAAGGGAATAGCTTCTATGGGAATGGGAAAATACTC
>JAHLFN010000025.1 GCA_018883725.1 Candidatus Fusobacterium pullicola
TGGTATCTTAATTCTTTAATAAGTTTAGGTAAGTTTGATGAATTTGAAAAAGAAAAAGATAAGTTTTTAAAAAAATATCCTAAATCAAATATGAGAGAAAGTGTATATATATTAGCTGGTCAACTTTATGAAGGAAAGGGAGAAAAGCAAAATTCACTAGCTACATATGAAAAATTATATGATATTTCAAAAGATACAACCATAAAGGAAGAAGCTGCGACTAAAATTTTAGATATTCAGTTAGCTTCTAATAAATTAGATGAAGCTATGAAATATATAGCTGGTATAGGAAATATAGAGATTAAAAGTTATTATAATTCTCAACTTTATGAAAAACAAGGAAAAAAAGATGAAGCTATTAAGGAGTATGAAACGCTATTTACAGGAACTAAATATAAAGATTATGCTGGTGTAAACTTAGGTGATTATTATTTTAATAGTAAAAATTATGAAAAGGCTAGATCATATTATTTGGGAGTAGAGAGTTTAGAAAGTAGTCCGTATAAGGATTATGTGTTATATCAGCTTTCAAATATCGATGAGTTGGAAGGAAAAAATGAAAGTGCATTAAGAGGATATACAAAAGGGTATGTTTTATTTAATGGAGAATATTCAAATTTATCTAAATTAAAGGCAGCTCAACTAAATGAAAAATTAGGAAAAGAGGAAGATGCTATAAAGCTTTATAAAGAGTTATATTCACTTCCGAAGTTTCAGTATAGAAGTTTTGTTTTGGAAAAAATGATTTTCTATACTTTAAAAAGTGGAAATAAGATAGAAGCTAAAAAATATTATAATGAGCTTCAAAACATAGATGAACAAGCTTCGGTAAAATATAATCAATTTTTTAACTAGGAGGAGAATAGTATGAGAAAAGCAGTAACAATATTATTTTTATTATCAGCAATGTGTGCTGTAGGAGCTGAAGAAGGGATAACAGCACTTGATAAAGAGGTACAAGGGATAAATAAAGAGCAATTAGAGATAAGAGAGATACCTACTGAAGAGGTCATTTTAGAAGGGCAAAAAGTTGAGTCAGGAGCTATTAAAGTAACTAACGACAATTATCAAAACCAGAATCAAAAGATTAAAGTTGTACAGGGAGACAAGTCGGCTTTAGAAGATGAATTATCACAAGGTGTAGAAAAAAAATCGTTTTGGAAATATATTATAGGTGGATTAGGGGTAGTAGCTCTAATAATAGCATTATAATATTTGATTCATAAATTTATTTAAAATTTATTGGGAGATTGGAATAATTTTACAATATTAGGAGGAGTAATGTACTATTTAACAAATGGTGGAATGCTAATGTATGTTATACTTGCTATGTCTATAGTAGGTCTTGGGGCAGTTATTGAAAGATTTATCTATTTTAAGAAAAATGAACAAAATAATAGAAGCTTTTTAACTAAGGATATAAAAGAACAATTAGATAATAAAAAGATAAAAGAACTAGTTATTATGCTAAATAAGGAGAGATGTTCTGTTTCTAGGGTATTAAAAGAGGTACTATATGAGCTTTATAGAAATCCGAATTCAACACCTGAAAAGTTAGAGGAAAAAGGAAAAGAAAAAGCTATGTTACAACTTATAGCTTTAGAGAAAAATATGTGGATAATCTCTTTAGCTGCTCATTTAACTCCTCTTGTAGGGCTACTTGGAACGGTAACAGGTATGATTAAAGCTTTCCAAGCTGTATCTGTTCATGGAACTGGAGATCCTTCGGTGTTAGCTAGAGGTATATCTGAGGCACTGTTTACAACTGCTGGAGGACTATTTGTGGCAATACCAGCTCTTATTTTTTATAACTATTTTAATAAAAAAATAGAAAAGATAATATCTGATATGGAGATAACAACAACTGAACTTATAAATTATTTTAGAAAATAGGAGAGTATTATGAAGTTAGAGAGACGTAAGAGAAAAGATGAGTTGATGCTTGAACTTACATCACTTATAGATGTTGTATTTCTTCTATTAATATTTTTCTTAGTGGCAACTACCTTTGATGATATGAAAGGTGGAATCAAGATTGACTTGCCACAATCAACAATAAAAGAGGTATCAGAGGTAAAAGAGGTACAAATTGTTGTAGATAAAGATAAAAATATGATACTTAACTATAAGGAAAATGGTAAGAAAGAGCAAATAAGTGTAACTACTGAAAATCTAAAGGAAAAACTAGCAGAAAAACTATCTGAATCTCAAGAGAGAAACGTAATTATAAGTGCAGATAAAAGATTAGATTATGGATATATAGTAGAGATAATGACTATATCAAAGGAAGCTGGTGCTAATTCTTTAGATATAGATACTGCTGATAAAAAATAAGGAGGAGTCTATGAAAAAAGAGGAAAAAATTAGTTTACTCCTTTCAGCAATAATAAATTTAGTTATAGTTTTTTTGATTCCAGGATTATCAAACAATCAAATTGAGAATAAAAAGATAAAAATAGGATTGGTAAATTATGACAATCAAAATAGAACAAAGTTAGAGGGAGAAAGAAATAGTAATAGCTCTCAAAAGAAAAATACGGAAGAGGTAAAAAAGAAAAACCCACCACCAAAAGAGCAACCTAAAGTAGAAGTGAAGACAGAGAAAAAGGTGGAGAAAAAAATAGAGGAAAAACCAGTAGGAAAGTCTACGGAGAAGATAGATTTATCAGCTCTTAATAGTATAGCAAATAATATGTCAACTCCACAAGTACAAGTGATGACTGTTAAACATCCTGATGGAGGATATAGAGAGGTAATAAAATTAGAGGCTCCTAAAAAAGAGTTACAAAGTGGAGTAGTAACAAAGAGAGGATTAAATAAAGAGATAACGCTATCAAAGGAATTAATCTCGGTAGAGAATGAAAAATTAGAGTTAAAAGATGATAATAAAATAGCTTTTAACTCTGAAATAGGTAAGGACTCTTCTTTTGATAGGATATTAGAAATATCGGGAGAGATAGAGGGGTTACCTAGTGGTTATAAATTGGGAACAGAAGATGGAGATATAGTAGCTAAATGGGATAGTGGTAATAAGGAGCCTGTATATCCAGAATCAGCCCAATTAAAAGGGTTACACGGTAGTGTAAAAATTAGAATGAACATTGATGAAAATGGGAATGTTAAGGAGCTTAGACTTGAAAGAGGAAGTGGTGTTCCTGAAATAAATAATGCAATTGAAGAAGTGGGAAGAACTTGGAAAATTTATTTGAGCAAAAATGGACTTAGTGTAAAAGGAGATGTAATATTAGAGTATAATTTTACATTGAAAGGGAAAGTAAATTAGTAAAGAGGTGGAAAAATTGGTTCTTTTAGGATTTAGATTGGAGAGAAGTTTAAAAGAGGAATTAGAGAATAATTATGAAAATGAGTTGACTTTTGCTGATAATATAAGTGATTTTATAGATTATTTGAAAAATAAAAAATATGAAGCTATTATAATTGAGGAGAAGAATTTACAAGAAGAAGCTTTAATAAATCTTATAAAAAAGGTAGGAGAGTATCAGAAAAAAGGAGTTATAATTGTTTTAGGAGAAACTTCTAATTTAAAAGTTGTAGCAGGAAGTGTAAAAGCTGGAGCTTATGACTATATTTTAAAACCTATAGAAACGCCTACTATAATAAAAATCATAGAAAAATCTGTAAAGGATTATAAACTTTTAGCCGAGAGAATAGATAAACA
Source organism: Candidatus Fusobacterium pullicola (assembly GCA_018883725.1). Classification (NCBI taxonomy): domain Bacteria; kingdom Fusobacteriati; phylum Fusobacteriota; class Fusobacteriia; order Fusobacteriales; family Fusobacteriaceae; genus Fusobacterium; species Candidatus Fusobacterium pullicola. The sequence continues at coordinate 3,680 of JAHLFN010000025.1, forward strand.
TAAAAGTTCAGGAGATAAGCTTATCGGACAGACAAAAGAGATAGTAGAGCTATACAAAATGATAGGAAAGGTTGCAACAAGTAGAGTTCCAGTTCTAGTAGTAGGAGAGAAGGGAACGGGAAAAACAAGTGTAGCTAAAGCTATTCATCAATTTAGTGATTGGTCAAATAAGCCTTTAATAAGTTTAAACTGTACATCTTTCCACAATGATTTATTGGAAAGAAAGATGTTTGGGTATGAAAAGGGAGCTTTTAAAGGAGCAGTATTTCCTCAAATAGGTGAATTAGAAAAAGCTAATGGAGGAACTTTACACTTAGGAAATATAGAATCATTAAGTCTAGATCTTCAATCTAAAGTTCTATATTTTTTAGAAGAGGGAGAATTTTTCAGAATGGGAGGAGCTGAACCTATAAAGATAGATATAAGAGTTGTAGCTACTACCTGTGAAAATTTAGAGGAATTAATTAATCAAGGGAAGTTCATAGATGAACTATATAGAAAGTTAAGAGTTTTGGAGGTAAATATTCCTCCACTTAGAGATAGAAAAGATGATATTCCTTTAATAGTGGATCATTATTTATTAGAGTGTAATGATGAATTACATAAAAATGTTAAAGGAGTTAGTAAACCAGCATTAAAAAAAATGATGAGATATGATTGGCCTGGAAATGTAAATGAGCTAAAAAATGCTGTAAAATCTGCTGTAGCACTTTGTAGAGGGACTTCTATATTGATTGAGGATTTACCAAGTAATGTCTTAGGGACTAAAATTACTAAGAAAAAAGGTGAAGGGCAGATTTATGATTTAAAAGAATGGATAAAATCGGAGATATTAGAATATAAAAATAATAATCAAGGTGATTATTATGGAAATATAATATCGAAAGTAGAAAAAGAGTTGATTCGTCAAGTTCTTGAGATGACTAATGGAAAAAAGGTAGAAACTGCAGAGATATTAGGTATAACAAGAAATACTTTAAGAACAAAGATGAGCAACTATGGTTTGGAGTAAAAAAATATGCATATAACATTATATAGAAAATATAGACCTAAAAATTTTGAAGAGGTAGCTGGACAAAAAGAGATAGTAAAGACAATAAAAACATCTCTAAGAAATGGAAAAACCTCTCATGCTTATCTATTTACAGGGCCTAGAGGAGTGGGGAAAACCACTCTTGCTAGACTTATAGCAAAAGGGGTAAACTGTTTAAAAAATGGAGTTACAGATGAACCTTGTAATGAGTGTGAGAACTGTTTAGCTATAAATAATGGAACATTTATGGACTTAGTAGAGATAGATGCTGCTTCAAATAGAGGTATAGATGAGATAAGACAATTAAAAGAGAAGATAAATTATCAGCCAGTAAAAGGAAGAAAAAAGATATATATAATAGATGAAGTACATATGCTTACTAAGGAGGCTTTTAATGCACTGTTAAAAACCTTAGAAGAGCCACCTGAACATGTGATATTTATATTAGCTACAACAGAGGCTGATAAAATATTACCAACTATTATATCAAGATGTCAAAGATATGATTTTAAAACTTTATCATTGAATGAAATGAAGGAACAACTTAACTTTATAGCAAAGAATGAGAGTGTAAATATACCTGATGAAGTATTGGAGTTAATATATGAAAACTCTGGTGGAAGTGTGAGAGATGCTGTATCTATACTAGAGAGAATAATGGTAACTTGCCTTGGAGAGGATATAACACTTGATAAAAGTGAAGAGGTATTAGGAGTTACTCCGGCTAAAAAGATGGAGGAGTTTCTAAAGGAAGTAAAGAATAAAAATTATACTAACTTAGTAAAGACTTTAGATAGATTTTGGAATGATTCGGTAGAGATAGAACTATTTTTTAAAGATTTTGCTAAATATTGTAAAGGACTTATGGCAAAAGGAGAGTTAGATATAGAGAGTGGTCTTAATATAATAGGCTGTATATTTGATTCATTAAATAAGTTCAAATATGAAGAGGACAAGAGATTAGTAGGCTATGTTATAGTGGATAATCTTTTGAAGAGTAATTCTAAAAATAGTGAAGTAGTTATAGAGAGAGTTGTAGAAAGAGAGATACCTCAAGAAATAAAACAAGAGGTAAGTAAAAAAGAGAGATTAACAGGGCTAACTTTAGAGAGTATAAGTAGAAAATGGGAAGAGATATTGAAGGAAGCAAAAAAAGAGAAGATAACTTTAGGAGCTTTTTTAATAGCAGCAAAACCATATAAGCTAGAAGAAGATACTCTTTATATTGGATTTGATTCAGAAAGTAGTTTTTGTAAAGAACAGATGGAAACAACTATGTATAATGATGTTTTTGTAGATGTTCTAAGAAGATTGATTGATCCAAAATTAAAGGTAAAATATATCACTATTGGAAAGAAAAAAGAGAGTGATAAGGATAGTGGAGATTTTACAAAAAAAATTGTTGATTTCTTTGGTGGAGAAATTATGGTATAATAGGGAGGAAAAATGTTTTTAATAAGTAGTACATTATCAGTAGTTCTTCTATTTATTATTTCACTTCTTATGCCGGTAATGAGTTTTACTCTTCCTATCTATAAAATAAAGAAGATGAAGAGATTTACATCGAAAGAAAAAATAATAGTCAATATAGTGGCAATGCTATTAATAGCTTTGATTAATCCATGGTTATTATTATTTTATATAGGTTTTTTTGTAGTTATAGAGGGATTGTATAAATATTTTATTTATAAAGGTGATAAGGTTAAGAAATTTGATAGAATAATAATTATTTCATTATTAGTAACAGTTATAATGGGGGGATTGTTATTTTTATTAAAAGATGATATAAATAATAATATGGGACTTCTCATGGAGATATATGAAAAGAATTTTCAAATAAGTAGAAGTGAAAGTTTAGAGATCTTCAATATGATAAAGGATAGTTCAATATATTATATATTTATCTATTCTATTTTAACTGTTTTTATGATGTATGTATCTTTAGATATAAAGGATTATTCAAAATGGAAAATATCTTTTGAATGGTTATTACTATATGTGATAGGATATTTCATAATACATCTATTTAAGATAGATAACTTTTATATTAATAACATATTTGATATAGGGGAGTGTATTTTTGTATTTTTTGGAATAAAAACACTATATTCAATGTTTAGTAAAAAAATAAAATATAAAGGACTTTCAAATATGTTAGCTGTAACAGTAGCTTTATTATTTCCTTACGGAACTTTTTTGATAGGGGTTTTGGGAGGATTTAAGATAGATAAAAATAAACTTGAAAAATAATTGGAGGATAGAAAAATGGCAAAAATACAAGTAATACTTACACAAGATGTAGCTGGACAAGGAAGAAAAGGGGATATAGTAACAGTTGCTGACGGTTATGCACATAATTTTTTAATAAAAAATAATAAAGGAATTATTGCAACTCCTGAAGAGCTAAAAAAAATAGAAAATAAAAAGAAAAAAGAAGCTAAAAAACAAGAAGAGGAAAAAATAAAATCTCAAGAGTTAAAGAAAGTATTAGAAGCTAAAAAAGTTGAGATAGCTGTAAAAACTGGAGAGAATGGAAAACTATTTGGAGCTATCACTAATAAAGAGGTAGCAGTAGCTCTTGAAGAAACATTTGGAGTAAAAATAGACAGAAAAAAAATAGAGTGTAATATAAAGAGCTTAGGAGAGCATGTTGCAGTTATAAAACTTCATACAGATGTTAAAGCTGAGGTAAAGATAATAGCTAAAGCTCAATAATTGAGGAGTAAAAATGCTAGACGTAGAAAATTTAAAAAAAGTTCCAAGTAGTATAGAGGCAGAAAAATCGGTTTTAGGGGGAATATTTTTAAAGCCGGATATATTTGGTGATATAGTAGAGATACTACATCCTAATGACTTCTATAAAAATGGACATAAACTTATTTATGAGGCAATGAGGGATATCTATAACAGTGGTATAGGAATAGATCCAATTGTTGTAGTAAATAAGTTAAAAAAGAATGAAAAGTTTGATGAGTTAGTAGGAGAGCAGCTGTTATTTGATATAATTTCAGATGTACCTACTGCAGCTAATATACTAGAATATGCAAAAATTGTTAAGGAGAAATCAACTTTAAGAAGGCTTGGAGAGGTAGGAACTAAAATAGTAGAACTTGCCTATGAAGGTTATGAAGAGGTAGATACTATCCTTGACAAAGCTGAGGGAATGATATTTAAAATATCTGAGAATGTAGATTCAAAAGATTTAGTGAGTTTAAAAGATGTAATTGCTCAAGAATTTGTAAGATTAGAAAAAGTTTATCAAAATAAGGGAGTGGCTACTGGGATATCCTCTGGTTTTTCTGACTTTGATCAGATGACGAGTGGCTTTCACCCTTCAGATCTTATAATCTTAGCTGCTAGACCGGCAATGGGAAAGACAGCCTTTGCTTTAAACCTAGCTTTAAATGCGGCTATGAAGAGTAAAAAAGGTGTATTATTATTTAGTTTAGAGATGTCTAGCTCACAACTATTACAAAGACTTTTATCAATAGAAGCAGGAATAGGACTTCAAAAAATAAGAAATGGATTTCTAGATTCAGATGACTGGGGTAAACTGGGACTTGCAAGTATGAAGCTTTCCAATTCAGAGATAAATATTGCTGATTTACCTAATGTAAATGTATTAGAGATAAGAGCAATAGCAAGAAGATTGAAAGCAGCTGGTAAGTTGGATATGATTATAATAGATTATCTTCAATTAATAAAGGGAAATAGTACTCGTGGAGATAATAGACAACAGGAAATATCTGAAATATCAAGAGCTTTAAAAGGAATAGCTAGAGAGTTAGATATTCCAATAATTGCTCTATCTCAATTATCCAGAGCAACTGAACAAAGAGCCGATAGAAGACCAATGCTTTCAGATTTAAGAGAATCTGGGGCTATAGAGCAAGATGCTGATATGGTAATGTTTTTGTATAGAGATGATTACTATAATGAGGAATCTGAAGATAAGGGACTTACTGAAGTAATTATAGGTAAGCAAAGAAATGGACCAGTAGGTACAATAAAACTTAGATTCTTCCATGAATATACTAAGTTTGAGAATTTTACATCAAGAGTTGAATAATTAAGAGAGGTTGATTAAAAGTGAAAAAAGTAGAATTATTAGCTCCAGTAGGAAATATGGAGAAATTTAAAATGGCTCTACACTATGGTGCAGATGCTGTATTTTTAGGTGGAAAGATGTTTAATTTAAGAGCTGGAAGTAACAATCTTTCAGATGAAGAGTTAGAATATGCTGTAAACTATGCACATGAGAGAGGAAAAAAAGTTTATGTAACACTGAATGTAATTCCTCATAACCAAGAGTTAGATCTATTACCTGACTATGTAAAGTTTTTAGATAGAATAGGAGTAGATGGTGTTATAGTAGCTGACTTAGGAGTATTCCAAGTTGTTAAAGAAAATACTAATCTTTCTATCAGTGTAAGTACACAAGCAAGTAACACAAACTGGCGTTCTGTAAAAATGTGGAAAGATTTAGGAGCTAGAAGAGTTGTATTAGCTAGAGAAATTTCATTAGATAATATAGCAGAGATAAGAGCAAAAGTTCCTGATATAGAGTTAGAGGTATTCGTACATGGAGCTATGTGTATGGCTATATCTGGTAGATGTCTATTAAGTAACTACATGACAGGTAGAGATGCAAATAGAGGGGACTGTGCACAAGCATGTAGATGGAAATACAATTTAGTTGAGGAAACTAGACCTGGAGAGTATATGCCAGTATATGAAGATGAACATGGAACATACATATTTAACTCAAGAGATCTTTGTACAATAGAGATAATAGATAAAATATTAGATTTAGGTGTGGATTCATTAAAAATAGAAGGAAGAATGAAAGGTATCTATTATGTTGCTAATGCTGTAAAAGTATATAGAGATGCTATAGATAGTTATTACTCTGGAAACTATAAATATAATCCTAAATGGTTAGAGGAGTTAGAATCAACATCTAATAGAAGTTATACAAAGGGATTCTATCTTGGTAAAGCAGGAGTAGAGTCTCAAAACTATAATGATAGAAATTCATATAGCCAAACTCATCAATTAGTAGCAAAAGTAGAGCAAAAATTACCAAATAATGAGTATATTTTAGCTATTAGAAATAGATTATTAGTTGGAGAAAAATTAGAAGTGGTAAGTCCAGGAATAGAAGTTAGAGAGATAACTCTACCTACTATGATTCTTATGAATAAAGATAAAGAGGTAGGAGAAGTAGAAGCAGCTAATCCAAACTCTTTTGTAAAGATAAAATTAGATGCAGAACTAGATGAATTAGATATGCTAAGAAAAAAAATCTAAGTAGATTAGAGGGGGATAATTATGAGAAAATTTTTATTTGCAGGGATATTGATACTAAATACACTATCTTTTGCAGATTCAGATATTCCTGAAAGTGTTGAAAGGAATATTGCAAAATCAGCTAGAAGTTTTGAAGGAACTCAAAGAACTAATTATATAAATTGGCAAAAAAGATCATACTTGAAAATGGATGAAATTGCTAAAGAGTCAGGAATCCCTCAGGAGGAGTATGTTAAAATAAAAAAGAAGTTAGAGGTTATGTATGGAAGTAACTATGCTAAACAACTTCAAGTTTTACCTGATGAGATAAACGATTACAAAGAGGTAGTGAGAAGAGTAGAAGAAGCTAAACAGGGAGATGTTGTAGTAGATACTCAAGTAAATGAAAAAGCTAAGGAAGAGATAGCTCAAACCTTAAATGCTGTAAAAATACCTGAAAAAGTATTAGAGATATATAAAAATTCTGCTGAAGAATTATTCCCAAATAATTATCCAAAACAGAAACAATATTTAGATATCTGTGTAAGAGATTATTACGAAATATTAGGAGTAATAAAATCTGAATTAAATAAAAAATAATCAAATTAAAAGGATTGAGACCTAATAAACTTAGGAATCAATCCTTTTATAATAAGCTATTGATTTAAGCACTAAAATAAATTAGTCAGCTAATAAAGCTCCTAATCTTTTTCCACCTAAGATATGGAAGTGAAGATGGAATACCTCTTGACCACCAAATTCGTTACAATTTGTGATAATTCTATATCCCTCTTTATCTATTCCTAAATCTTTTACAATTTTACCAATAGCAAGATACATTTCACCAATAAGCTCTCTATCCTCAGCTTGGATATCGTTTATAGTTGCTATCTCCTTCTTAGGAACTACTAATATATGTATAGGAGCAGCAGGATTGATATCTTTAAATGCAATAACTTTATCATTTTCATAAACAATATTAGCAGGAATCTCTCTATTAATTATCTTTGTAAAAATAGTTGCCATAAAATCATCTCCATTATATAGCTTCAATAGAATTTATTCTGTTAGAGTGTCTTCCACCTTCAAAAGCTGTTGAAAGGAAGATATCTACCATTTCAAGTGCAAGAACATCTCCTACTATTCTTCCACCTAATGCTAATACATTAGCATCGTTATGTTCTCTAGTTAATTTTGCCATAGTTGTATTTGTGCATAGAGCTGCTCTTACTCCAGGAACTTTGTTAGCAGCAATAGAGATACCAATACCAGTACCACACACTACAATTCCAAAGTCAGCATCTTTATTAACAACAGCATGTCCTACAGCGTGTCCAAATTTAGGGTAATCAACAGAAGCTGTTGAGTTAGTTCCTAAATCTAAAACTTCAAATCCTTTTCCTAAAAGATGTGATTTTATTTTCTCCTTTAACTCAAATCCTCCATGGTCAGCACCTAAAGCTATTTTCATTTTTCCTCCTTAAATATATGTATTTCATGTAAAAGGACTGACTAAAGCCAGTCCTGTAGTTAATTAATGTAAGTATTAGAATCCTTGAAAGTGAACATGTCCATGTTCTAACTCTTCTTCAGTAGCCTTTCTTATTCCAGTTACTTGAACTTCAAATCTAAGATTTTTTCCAGCAAATGGGTGGTTACCATCAGCAGTTACGATATCATCTTCTATTGAAGTGATAACATATTGTTGCTCAGTTCCATCGTCCATATCAGCTATAAATTCCATTCCTTCATAGATATCATCAAACTCTACGAAGTCTTCTTTCTTCATCTCTTCGATAAGCTCTTCATCATACTCTCCATACCCTTCTTCAGGAGATATCATAATAGTAGTAGAGAATCCTTTCTCTTTTCCTTCTAAAATTTCTTCAACTTTTGGTACGAATTGCCCCTCTCCATGAATGTAGAAAAATGGTCCTACCTCTTTTGTATCCTCTAAAAGCTCATTAGTATCGTTGTCATAAACTTTAAATTCTAATGTTATAACATTATCTTTTAAAACTTTCATAATTTCACCTCTTTATATAATATTAGTATCTAATTACAGAATATCACAAATTTTTAAGTATGTCTATATATTTATAAAAATCCCATATTATATTTTACTTTTTTCATATTTTCTTCACCAGTAAAGTGAGAGAGAAGATAAAAGGCAACTTCTATAGCATTTTTAGGTGCTGAACAAGTGATAATATTATCGGATATTACAATTTCCTCACGAATAGGAATAGCTCCATATTTTGAAAGTTGGTTAAAATATCTATTGTTATCATATAAATAAGTAGTAGCTTTAATATTAGTTAAAACACCAGCTTCTCCCAAAGCTATGACTCCAGTACATATTCCAACTACGATTTTATTTTTTCTTACAAAGTTTTGTATAATATTTTTAAATTTTATATTTTTCATATCATTAAAAAAACCTTTAAAACCAAAGCCTCCAGGAATAATAAGAGCATTAAATGTAGAGATATCTATCTCCTCTTTTTCTAAATTTATCTCTGCTAATATCTTAGTATTCCAAGTGTTAGAAATAGTATTATGAAATCCAGCAGTTATCAAAGTAATGTTCTTTTTTCCTACAATGCTATTCCAACCAAAAATATCAATAAAGGGTGCTACCTCAAGAATTTCAGCCCCTTCTGAGATGATTAATAAAATTCTATACATATTTTTCTCCTAAAAAAAATAAAAATGATTGACTATTTTATCAAAAAGCTTTACAATACATCAGTACAAGAAAATTATATAACATTTAAATAAAAAAAACAATAATCAAAGGAGGTAAGATGTCAAAGCTAGACCAAAGTAAAACTCCACTATTCTCTGCGTTAAAAGATGTATATGCAGGAAGAGATATACTTCCATTTCATGTACCTGGACATAAGAGAGGAAAAGGAGTAGATAAAGAATTTTATGATTTTATGGGGAATGGACCTTTTTCCATTGATGTTACAATATTTAAAATGGTAGACGGGTTACACCAACCAAAAAGTTGTATAAAGGAAGCTCAAGAATTAGCTGCTGACGCATATGGTGTAAAACAAAGTTTCTTTGCTGTAAATGGAACTTCAGGAGCTATTCAAGCAATGATTATGTCTGTTGTAAAAGCAGGAGAAAAGATATTAGTACCTAGAAACGTACATAAATCAGTATCAGCTGGAATTATATTAAGTGGTTCTGAACCAATATATATGAATCCAGAAGTAGATGAGGAGTTAGGAATAGCCCACGGTGTAAGACCTCAAACTGTTGAGAATATGCTAAAACAACATCCTGATATAAAAGCTGTTTTAATAATCAACCCTACTTATTATGGAGTAGCTACAGATATTAAAAAGATAGCTGATATAGTTCATAGCTACGATATACCACTAATAGTAGACGAAGCTCATGGACCACATTTACATTTCCATGATGATCTACCTGTTTCAGCTGTAGATGCAGGAGCAGATATTTGTACTCAAAGTACTCACAAAATAATTGGTGCTATGACTCAAATGTCTCTTTTACATGTAAACTCAGATAGAGTAGACACAAATAGAGTAAAACAGATTTTAAGCTTACTACACACAACATCTCCATCATATCCTTTAATGGCGTCTCTAGACTGTGCTAGAAGACAGATAGCAACTGAGGGAACTGAATTATTAGATAAGGCTATAAAGCTTGCTAAACGTTTCAGAACTGAAGTTAATAGAATCCCTGGTATGTCATGCTTTGGAGAGGAGATAGTAGGAAGAGAGGGAGTATTCGCCTTTGATCCTACAAAGATAACAATCACAGCTAAGGAATTAGGACTTACAGGTTCAGAACTAGAAACTATACTTACAGAAGAGTATAATATTCAAATGGAGCTATCTGATTTTTATAACGTATTAGGATTAGTAACTATTGGAGATACAGATGAAAGTATAGATAAACTTATAAGTGCTTTAAAAGATATAAGTGAAAGATACTATGGAAAAGGAAATAAATTAAAAAGAGAATTTTTAAAGATGCCACCTATTCCAGAGCAAGTATTAATACCGAGAGAGGCTTTCTATAGTGAAAAGAATAAGGTATTATTCTCTGAAAGTGAAGGAAAAATCTGTGGAGAAATGATAATGGCTTATCCACCAGGAATACCAGTAATTACTCCAGGAGAGAGAATTTCTGCAGAGATAATAGATTATATTAATGACTTAAGAGAGGCTGAGCTTCATGTACAAGGAATGGAAGATCCAGAGTTAGAGTATATTAATGTAATTGAAGAGGAAGACGCAATCTATCTATATACAGAGAAGATGAAGAGCAAGATGTTTGGTGTTCCAATGAACTTAGGAGCAAACAAAGCTGGAATCGAATTTGGAATAGATGTATTACGTGAAAACTATCCAGATACATTTGATGAAATGGAAGTTATAGAGGTAGAAAAACAAAAAGAAAATTTCAATGAATGGAATTTAAAATATAAAAATACTATTTTAAATACTTGTGAAAAACTTGCTGTTTCTGTAAATGAAGCTGTAAGAGATGGATATAGACCAATAATAATTGGAGGAGACCACTCAATAGCTTTAGGAAGTATTTCAGGAGTGTCACTAGAAAAAGAGATTGGAGTAGTATGGATAGATGCTCATGGAGATATGAATACAGATGAGTCTACTATATCTGGAAATATCCATGGAATGCCACTAGCATTATTACAAGGTGCTGGGGACAGAGACCTAGTAAACTGCTTCTATGAAGGAGCAAAGATTGACAGCAAAAATGTAGTAATACTTGGTGCTAGAGATTTAGATTTTAAAGAGAGAGAAGTTATTGACCAATTAGGTGTTAAAGTAATATACCATGATGAAGTATTACAAAAAGGTTTAGATAGAATATTAGAAGAGATACAAGACTACTTAAAAGTAGATAATCTACATATAAGTTTTGACGTTGACTCTGTAAATCCAGAGTTAGCTCCAGGGGTAAGTACACCTGTAAGAAACGGATTTACAACTGATGAAATATTCCAAACTTTCAAATTCTTATTTAAAAACTACTTTGTAACATCAGTTGATATAGTAGAGTTTAACCCTGTTAATGATAAAAATAACAAAACTCTTGACTTTGTAAATGAATTAACTGAGTATGTAGTTAATCCAGACTAATTAAAAATTAAAAAATATTAAATTATGTACTGCACCCAAAGTCTTAGATAACTAAGATAATGGGTGTAGTTTTTTTATTAAAGTTTTTATTCTTACCCTTTTTTCTTTTGATAAAATAGAGTATAATATATTGTAGGATAAGAAATAAAAGTAAACTATGCTGATAATAAAGAACTAGGAGGAAGGAAAAGTGGATTCTAAAATTTTAAAATATCTAAAAGAATACTCAATTATTACATTGGGGTGTTTCTTTTATGCTATATCAATCAATTACTTCTTTATAAGTAACCATTTAGCTGAAGGAGGAGTAGCAGGAATATGTTTGATACTCTATTATCTTTTTAAATTACCTGTAGGAGTGATGTATTTTGTAATAAATATACCATTATTAATAATTGGATGGAGGTTAGTTGGAAGAGATTTTTTATTTAAAACACTTTATGGAACAAGCTGTCTTTCATTTTTAATTACTCTTACTCAAAATTGGAAAGGTCCATCTAGTGACATTATGTTAGGCTCAATCTATGGAGGGGTTCTAATTGGAATAGGATTGGGACTTATTTTTATGGTAAATGGTTCAACTGGAGGAACAGATATAATAGCTCGTATTCTAAATAGATATTTTGATATACCTATGGGGAGAACTATGCTTTTTCTTGATATAGTTATATTGGGAGTTGCTACTATATTTTTTGGAAAAGAGATAGTTATGTATACATTGATATCTATGGCAATTGTTTCTAAGGCTATTGATTATTTCCAAGATGGATACACAAAATCTAAGGGGATAACAATAATATCTACAAAATCTGAAGAGATAAAAAGTAAAATAATGGATAAAATAGGAAGAGGAACAACAATTATTAAGGGTAAAGGTGGTTACACTGGAAAAGAGATAGACTTACTTTTTTGTGTTGTAAGTAAATTTGAAGTAACAAAGGTAAAAAATATAGTAAAAGAGATTGATGCTTTTGCCTTTTTAACTATTTCAGATGTATCTGAAGTTTTAGGAGAGGGTTTTAAATCTCTTCATAATAAGAAACAGTGATAAAAAATAAGATAGGAGCAATTCCTATCTTATTTTTCTTTATGCTCTAAGAAACATCTTAGACAAACACCTTTAAAGTGGTTACCTATGATTATTTCTCCACCATTTTTATTTTGACTCTCATCAACTAAAATATTCATAGTGGCTTTAGCATCTCCACACACTTCACATACAGTTGGAATCTCTACAATTTTAGTAACAAAAGGTAACATATAGGAAACTGTTTCAAAAAGCTCTCCCATAAAATTTGACATTAATCCATATCCAAAAACTAATGTTTTAGAATCTCTTATTATTTTTACTAAATCATCAACTTGTTTTTTTGTGATAAATTGAATCTCATCTATTAAGATAAGATTAGGTTTATTTTCAAGCCACCAAGTGTAAAGGTCAAAACTTTGGTCAAGAATAATAGCATCCATTCCATCTTTTAAAGCTCTACTCTTTATCATTCCGCCATCTCTAGTGTTTGTAGCTGGTTGAAATACAGCAACTTTTTTACCAGCCATCATATTTCTATGAGCAGTAAGAATAAGTTCAGCACTTTTTCTAGCTCCTACTACTGAATAATAAAAGACAAATTTTCCCATTAATCTCTCCTTTTTGTAAAATTTTTCAAAGATATTATACCATAAAAAATAAAAAAATTATTAAAATATTATTTAAAAATATAAAGTGTACACTTATAAAAATATTTACTTATTAGAAAAATAATGATATATATTAAATATAAACATGTTTGATATCATTTAACAAAATTAGTGTACACTAAAAGGAGAGTTATGTTACTTACACAAAGACAAAAAGAAATAGTAGAAATAGTAAAAGAAAATCAACCTATTATAGGAGATGAAATAGCTAAAAAACTATCTCTAACAAGATCAGCCTTAAGAACAGATTTTTCAGTTCTTATAGGAAAAGGAATATTGAAATCTAAGCCAAAAATTGGATACGTATATCAAGGTACAGCGGATAAAAAATTTGTATATGAAATAATGGGACCAGTGGTTTCAGTTGAAAGTAATATTTCTGTATATGATACTATTTTACAAATATTTGCAAAGGATGTGGGAAGTATTCTTATAACAGAAGAGGGAAGGTTAGTAGGAGTTGTATCTAGGAAAGATTTATTAAAGATAGCGATAGGTAATAAAGACATAAATAAGATTCCTGTAAATATAATTATGACAAGAATACCTAATATAATATTTTGTGAAGAGAGTGATGAGATAAAAGATGCAGTAAAAAAGATTATAGATCATCAAATAGACTCAATTCCTGTTGTTAAAATAAAGGAAATTGAAGGGAAAAAATTTTATGAGGCTATAGGGAGAGTAACCAAAACAACAATAACAAGATTATTTTTAGAAAATTTTGGTAAATAATAAGGAGAGATACCATGAAAAGAGTTTATTTATTTGATGAAGGAAACAAAAGTATGATAAATCTATTGGGAGGAAAAGGGGGAAATCTATCTGAAATGAAAAAAATAAATCTTCCTATCCCAGAGGGAATTATCATATCTACAGAAGCTTGTAAAGAGTATTACAAAAAAGGAAAAGTTTTGAATGAGGAATTAAGGGATGAGGTATTAGAGCAAATAAATAAACTAGAAAAACTAACAGGTAAAAAATTTGAAGGAGAAAAACCATTACTTGTTTCTGTGAGATCTGGAGCACCAGTTTCTATGCCTGGAATGATGGATACAATATTAAATCTAGGTATGAATGATAAGGTAGTGGAAAATATGATTCATTTATTTAAAAATGAAGATTTTGTATTTGAATTATATTATAGATTTATAGAGATGTTTTCAGAAATAGTAATGGGAATAGAAAGAGAAAAATTTTGTAAATTAAAGGAAAATTTAAGTGGGAAAATAGATAAAAATTTTATTGAAAAAGCTAAAAATTTATATTGTATAGAGAGTGGAGAAAAATTTCCTGAAAGTGCTAAAGAGCAACTTTTTATGGCAATTAATTCAATATTTAACTCTTGGGAAAATGAAAGAGCTAAGACTTATAGAAAATTGAATAGGATAGATGAGGATATGGGAACTGCAGTAGTAGTTCAAGAGATGGTATTTGGTAATTTGAATGATGAATCTGGAACAGGAGTAGTTTTTACTAGAAATCCTTCTACTGGAGATAAAGAAATTTTTGGTGAATATATATTAAAAGCACAGGGAGAAGATATAGTAGCTGGGATAAGAACACCTGAACCAATAGTTACTTTAAAGGAGAAACTACCTGAGGTATATGAAGAGCTTTTAAAGGTAGTAGATATACTAGAAAAGCATAATAAAGATATGCAAGATATAGAGTTTACCATTGAAGATAAAAAACTCTTTATACTTCAAACGAGAAATGGAAAAAGAACTCCATATGCTGCAATAAAAATAGTAGTGGATATGGTAAAAGAGGGATTAATCTCAAAAGAGGAAGCTATATTAAAAGTAGATTCAAAGGTATTACCACAGTTATTACATGGAAATTTTGAGGAGAAAGCTTTAAAAAATGCAATACTTTTAGGACAGGGATTAGCAGGTTCAGCTGGTGTAGCCATAGGAAGAGTTGTTTTTTCTTCTGAAAGAGTACACAATAAAGAGATGACAATATTGGTGAGGGAAGAAACATCACCTGAAGATATAAAAGGAATGAGTATAGCTCAAGGAATTGTTACAGTAAAAGGAGGGGTAACTTCTCATGGAGCTGTTGTGGCAAGAGGAATGGGAAAATGCTGTATAACTGGTTGTGGTGAAATTAAAATAGATGAAATAAAGAGAGAGATGAATATAAATGGTCATATAGTAAAGGAAGGTGAATTTATCTCAATAAGTGGATACACTGGAAATATCTATTTAGGAAAATTGGAGCTTACAGAACCAAAATTTGATAAAAACTTAGAAGAATTTGTTAATTGGTGTAAAAATATAAAAAGATTAAAGGTTAGAATGAATGCAGATACAGTTATAGATGCTAAATTAGGGAAAAAATTTGGAGCAGAAGGAATAGGACTTTGTAGAACAGAACACATGTTTTTTCAAGATAATAAGATATGGACAATAAGAGAGATGATTTTAAGTTGTAATCCTAAAGAGATAGATAAAGCTCTTGAGAATATACATCAATTACAGAGGAAAGATTTTTATAATATATTTAAAATTATTGGAAATGATGTAGTAATAGTAAGGTTACTTGATCCACCTTTACATGAGTTTTTACCAAAAGAACAGGAAGAAAAAGAGAAAATGGCGAAGATATTAGGAGTATCTTTAAGAGAGATAGAGAAAAGAACAAGGGAGTTAAAAGATGAAAATCCAATGTTAGGACATAGAGGGTGTAGATTAGCAGTAACTCGTCCAGAACTATATAATACTCAGGTTAGAGCAATAATAGAAGCTGGAATTCAATGTAAAAAAGAGGGGATAGATGTAAAACCAGAGATTATGATACCTTTAGTTATAGGAGCAAAGGAGTTACTATTTATTAAGAAAAATTTAATTAAAGAGATAAAAAAAGTTTTTGAAGAGCAAAATATGGAGATAGATTATAAAATAGGAACTATGATGGAGACTCCAAGAGCATGCTTATTAGCTGATGAAATAGGAAAAGAGGTAGATTTTTTCTCTTTTGGTACAAATGATTTAACACAAACTACAATGGGACTTTCAAGGGATGACTCAGTAAAATTTATACCTAAATATTATGAGAATAATATATTAAAAGTAGAGCCTTTTATGACAATAGATGAAAGAGGAGTGGGAAAATTAGTAAAATTAGCTGTGGAGCTTGGAAGAGAAAATCCAAATATAGAAATGGGAATATGTGGAGAACATGGAGGAGACCCTAAAAGCATAGAGTTTTTTGAGAAAATTGGCTTAGATTATGTGAGTTGTTCACCATTTAGAGTGCTAGTAGCAATAGTTTCAGCAGCTCAAAGTTATATAAAATATAAAAATTAAGGGAGGAAAGACTAAGAGTTATAAGTATTAGCTCTTAGTTTTTTTAGTGGAGGAAAATATGGAGAGAAAAGATGAAGAATTAGAGCAAAAGTATTTAAGATTATTAGCCACAAAATTTAAAAATATTTCAGAAACAACAAGAGAAATAATAAATTTACAAGCAATATTAAATCTTCCTAAGGGAACAGAGCATTTTTTAACAGATATTCATGGGGAATATGAACTATTTCAGCATATATTAAAAAATGGCTCAGGAACAATAAGAGAGAAAATAAATAGTATATTTAAGGATGAATTGAGTAATTTTGAAAAAAAGGAATTAGCAAGTACTATATATTATCCAGAGGAAAAAATAGAATATATGAAAAAAAATAGAGATAATATAGATATGTGGTTTAAAAAGATAATTTATAGAATGATAGAAGTATGTAGTGTTATTGCTTCTAAATATACAAGTTCAAAGGTAAGAAAGGCAATGTCAGAGGATTTTGCATATGTTTTGCAGGAATTGATATATGAAAGAAGAGAGCTCCCTAATAGAAGAGAATATATAGAAAATATAATAGATACAATTATTTCATTAGGTAGAGCAAAGGAGTTTATTAGATCAATAGCTAACTTAATCCAAAGATTAATGATAGATAAATTACATATAATAGGAGATATTTATGATAGAGGTAGTAGTCCACACTTGGTAATGGATTCTTTAATTAATCATCATAATGTAGACATACAATGGGGAAATCATGATATATTATGGATAGGAGCTGGACTTGGAAATAGAGCCTGTATAGCTAATGTAGTAAGAATTTGTGCTAGATATTCAAATACTCATATATTAGAAGAGGCGTATGGAATAAATTTGTTACCCCTAGCTAAATTTGCTATGGATATTTATGGGGATGATAACTGTGAAAAGTTTATACCAAAAGGTGAGGAAAAAACATTACTTATGGCACAAATACATAAAGCTATTTCAATTATTCAATTTAAAATAGAGGGAGATATGGCAAAAAGAAACCCAAAATTTGAATTGTTAGATAGACAATTTCTGGATAAAATAGATTTTGATAGAGGAGTAGTTGTAGTAGAGGAAAAGGAGTATAGATTAAATGATACAAATTTTCCAACTATAAATAGAGAAAATCCTTATCTTCTTACAGATGAAGAGGAGGAGATAATTGAGAAGTTAGAGAAATTTTTTATAAATAGTGAAAGATTACAGAAACATATTAATTTTTTATTTACGAATGGTGGAATTTATTTAAAATATAATTCTAATTTACTTTATCATGGTTGTATACCATTAAATGCGGAAGGGGAGTTAAAAGAGATAGATATTTTTGGAACAGCTTTAAAGGGGAAAGCATATTTAGATAAAATAGAAGAAATAGTAAGGAAAGCCTATTTATTTAGAGAGAAAAAGATAAAAAATAAACTTAATAATGACTTCTTATGGTATTTGTGGTGTGGAAAAAATTCACCACTTTTTGGAAAAAATGCTATGAAAACTTTTGAAAGATATTTTATAGATGATAAGAGTAGTCATATAGAAAGTAAAAATCCTTACTATATATATTATAATGAAGAAAAGGTTTGTAGAAAAATATTGGAAGAGTTTGGATTAAATCCGAATGTTTCACATATTATAAACGGACATGTACCTGTAAAGACTTTGAAAGGTGAGAGTCCAATAAAAGCAAATGGGAAACTTTATTTAATAGATGGAGGATTTTCTAAAGCATATCAAAAAGAAACTGGAATAGCAGGATATACTCTTATATATAATTCTTATGGGTTAAAAATAGTGGCACATGAACTATTTGAATCAATAGAAAAAAGTGTAAGAGAGGGAAGAGATATTATTTCTTTTACGAGAGTAATAGAGGATGTGGGAATAAATAGAATCAGAGTAAAGGATACTGATATTGGAAAGGAGTTACAAGCTCAAGTAAATGATTTAAAAAAATTATTAAAGGCTTACAATCAATGTTTAATTTCTCAAAATTAAAAAAAATTAATTTTTTTTTAATTAAAAATTAAAGAAAGGATGTTATATTACATATGTTATAAAATAATACTAGGAGGAACAATGAAAAAAAGATTAGGATTGTTAGCTTTAGCGGCTGTATTAAGCTCAAATGCTTATTCAGCTTCTATTGACCACATTCAAACATATACACCAGAATATTTAGGAAACCAAGCTCAGAATGGTATGATAAACAACGCATCTGTTTATTATAACCCAGCTGGACTTGTTCATTTACAAAATGGAACTTACTTCCATGCAGGGATAGAGTTAGCTGTAGGGGAAGAGAAAATGAATTATAATGGTCAAGAGCTAAAAGCTGACCTTTTACAACCTATTCCTAACTTTGCTATGTATAAGGTAGAGGATGATTCAGCACTGTTTTGGACATTCGGAGGAATAGCAGGTGGAGGAGACCTTAAATATAAAGATGGAGT